>JAYWDL010000497.1:0-8895 GCA_043779865.1 Polaromonas sp. | reverse complement strand
GCTGGAGCAGTTTTTGCAGCGTTTTTCGGGCACCGTGGTGGCCATCACCCACGACCGCTACTTTCTGGACAACGCCGCCGAGTGGATTTTGGAGCTCGACCGCGGCCACGGCATCCCGTGGAAGGGCAACTACAGCACCTGGCTCGAGCAAAAAGGCGAACGCCTGGCCGTGGAGCAAAAGGGCGAGGAAGCCCGCGCCAAGGCGCTGAAAAAGGAGCTGGAATGGTCGCGCCAGAACCCCAAGGCGCGCCAGGCCAAGAGCAAATCCCGGCTGGCGCGGTTCGAGGAACTGTCTGATTTCGAATACCAGAAGCGCGTCGAAACCAACGAGATTTTCATTCCCGTCGCCGAGCGGCTGGGCACGCAGGTGATCGAGTTTCATAACGTCACCAAATCATTCGGTGACCGGGTGCTGATCGACAATTTGAGCTTCACCGTCCCGGCCGGCGCCATCGTCGGCATCATCGGACCCAACGGCGCTGGTAAATCGACGCTGTTCAAGCTGATTGCCGGCAAGGAAAAGCCCGACAGCGGCGAAGTCGTGATCGGCTCGACCGTCCGGATGGCTTTTGTCGATCAGAACCGGGACGACCTGGCGAATGAAAAAACTGTCTGGGAAGACATCTCGGGCGGCCTTGACATCCTCAATGTCGGCAAGTTCCAGATACCCAGCCGCGCCTACGCCGGCCGCTTCAACTTTAACGGCGGCGACCAGCAAAAGCGTGTCGGCACCCTGTCAGGCGGCGAGCGCGGACGCCTGCATCTGGCCAAGACGTTGATTGCTGGCGGCAATGTGCTGATGCTTGATGAACCGTCGAATGACCTGGATGTGGAAACCTTGCGCGCGCTGGAAGACTCGCTGCTCGAATTCGCAGGCTCGGTGATGGTCATCAGCCATGACCGCTGGTTCCTTGACCGCATTGCCACGCACATCCTGGCCGCTGAGGGCGACAGCCAGTGGACCTTCTTTGACGGCAACTACCAGGAATATGAGGCTGACAAGAAGAAGCGCCTGGGCGAAGAGGGTGCCAAACCCAAACGCATGCGCTACAAGGCCCTGAAATAAGACGGGAGTAAACATGACCGATCAGGACGTCCTTGACCAGATCCGCTGCTGGCTTGAAAAAGCGGTGATCGGCTTGAACCTGTGCCCGTTTGCGAAGGCGGTGTACGTCAAAAATCAGGTGCGCCTGGTCGTGAGCCAGGCGCGCCATGCCGACGACCTGCTGGAAGAACTCGACCGCGAGCTTGACCTACTGGTAACCACGCCGGCCGACGAGATCGATACGACGCTGCTGATCCACCCTACGCTGTTTGACGATTTTCTGGACTTCAATGATTTTCTGGAAGTTGCAGAAGCTGTGCTGGACGAACACGGGCTGGAGGGCGTGGTGCAACTGGCCAGCTTTCACCCGAGGTTCCAGTTTGACGGCACCGAACCTGATGACATCAGTAACTACACCAATCGCGCGCCATTTGCTATATTGCATTTGCTGCGCGAGGAAAGCGTTGAGCGTGCAGTCCATGCTTTTCCTGAAGCTGAAGCGATTTTTGAGGAAAACATGAGGACGCTGGAAAAGCTAGGGCACACTGGCTGGAAGGCGCTGGGTCTGCCTGGCTGATTTAATTTTTCAAGGGTGCCAAAATGCCTGATATTGCCTTAAAAGGAACCTAACCGGTTTGCAGCGGTTTTAATCCGTACTCTCTCTCTCTCTTTTTTGCTGGAGATTTCCCCTGAAAAGGTCTAACAAACGCTATGACGACTTTATTTCAAGTACCAGGCGCGGCCTACCAGTCTTGCCTTGACGAGGCACTCAGGCAGTCTCCGTCTGTGATTGAGCGCTGGTGTTCAAAACTGCTGGACGTTTTGTTTGAGCGGTCCATGGTTGTTCAAGAAGCTGCAGAAAGGCACCAGATTCAAAATGCGATTGCAGCGCTGAAAAAGAACCGGACAATCATTGAAAATGGATTTGTAGACGAACTGGTCAAAGCCATTGCCAAGGATGCTTCATCCAGTGTGGCCAGAAGATCTGCTGGTTCGGCGAGTTCGTTTTCAGCGCTGAGCTTTGACGAGCTGGAGTTGATGGGAGATGACCAAGTGCTGGAGGCGGTGGAAAGCGCCCGTTTGCAGCAGGTCATCAGACTGGCTTGCGAGTCAGGCCTTGCCGGCATTTCTGCGCGCCTGAGCACCGCACAGGGCTTTCAGGTGGTTAAGGCGGAAAGCAATTTGCTGCGCCCGGAAATCATGGCACAGGCCCTGCTCAAGTTGCTGCAGACTCTTACGGTCAACAGTCAGACGCGTGGTTGCTGGCTGATTGATGGCGCCCAGATCATGGGTGATGAGTTGCAGTCACTTTATGTACTTTTGAATGATTTTTTGACCGGGCAAGGCGTTGCACCTGCTGCTTATGGCGTGATAGCTTCGCCTGAGACCAGAATTGAAAAAACCTCCAAGTTCGAGAAAATGGAGGTCTTTCAGACACCGCAATCCGGTTCCTTGCGTGACGGTTCAGAGCCTGGCAAGCGGGCGGAAAAAAATGAATCAGCTCAGGCCCAACGCAAGCACTTGCTCACGCTTGACCATTTGCACCGTTTACTGGTGGGCGATTACGACAGCTCCTTCAAGGGACTGTCGCTGTTTTCGGGCTATAAATCCGAAGAGGTGGTTCACCAGGATTTTTCGCACACCTTGCCTGCAGCGCTGGACGTTCTCGCTGAACTGGAAGAACAGGGACTTGGCACGACAACGTCAAGTATGGCGCGGCTTGCTCCGCCCCAGCCTGTGGCGCAATTGCGTGCGCATCTCAAAACGGGCGCCAAAAGCCTTGGTCAGTCTTTGGCCATTGAGGTAGTCGGGGTGATGATTGAGCAGATAGCCAACGATGACCGGCTGCTGCTGCCGGTCAGGCAGGTAGTTGCAAATGCCGAGCCTGCCTTTTTGCGCCTGGCAGTAACTGATCCGCGTTTTTTCAGCGACAAAAGCCATCCCGCAAGGCGACTGCTTGAAGCAATTACCAGTTCGAGTCTTGGGTATGCCAGCGAGAATGCGACGGGTTTTCCCGAGTTCATGCATAACCTGCAGGAAGTGGCTGTGCTGCTCACGGAAGAGCATGCCAGCGATACCCAGCATTTCGCCACATTGCTTGATGACTTTGAGCGCAAACAGACCCGCCATTCGCCGGAAAACCGCCAATCCCAGCGTCGTGCCGAGCAGGCCCTGCTGCAGGCAGAACTGCGCAACCTGGTGGCCGTAAAAATTGCTGCTGAGGTTAGGTTGAGGCCCGATTTTGTTGAAGATAACCGAATCGTTAGCGCCTTCCTGACGGGCCCCTGGGCACAGGTCATGGCCAAGGAGCGCTTGCTTAGTGAACGTGGCAACCCGGATTCGCAAAAAACTGCATTCAGCCTGACGCTGGGCGATGTGCTCTGGAGTGTGGACATTGCCCAGGCATCCAGGCATCGCAATCGACTTCTTAAAATAATTCCGGAGTTGCTTAGGTCGCTGCGTGAAGGACTGCTGTTGATTGACTACCCGCTTGAGCAGTCCAGACCATTTTTTGAAGAGCTCATGGCGCGCCATCAGGCAGCGCTCAAGACGTACACCGAGGCGCCTGCTCCTATAGCCCAAACCGGCCATACGCTTGAGAAAATGTTCGTGACCGACGAAGATGACTCCGGCAACGCGCAGCCCTGGCTTGCGCCCGCCGAAGCCCAGCATTCAGGCTTTATGCAGGACCGGGACGTCCTTGCTACACCCGGTCCTTCGTTCGACCAGCCATGGTCGCAAGGTAACGGCAGCGCGGCTCAAGCTGCGCTGCTGGCATCTGGCCAGATTGCTGAGTTACATCTGGGTGCATGGGTAGAGCTGCTGGTGGATACGCAATGGTTGCGTGCGCAACTGACATGGGTCAGTCCCCACAACACCTTGTTCATGTTCACCAGCGCAGGGGGACGCAAGCATTCCATGACCGTTCGTGTTTTGCACCATTTGCTGGAGCTGGAGTTTGTTAAGGTGATAAGCCATCAAGGGGTGATTGACAGTGCGCTGGACAGCGTAGCGCGGACTGCCATGCGCAACAGCGTTGAATCAAGTTGACCTATCGGGCGCTGCGTAGAGATTGACCACAAACTGGACAAGGACACGCTGCGGCCGAGCAATGTCTCGATTTTTTCCTTACAGTCGGGGATGACCAACACCGCACCATCGACTGCCCCGGCAAGCGCCGTGTCCAGTTCTTTCACCTCTTGTTCGAGTGAATTTTTTGCGCGGTTTTCTCTAGGTTCAATCCCGCCTCAAGAGACAACAGCGCCGCCAGCGCCACGGGCAACTCATCTGCCGTCCTGGCTCGGTCGCGGGCATCACGCGCTGCCTGTATTTGATCAACTCCTGAGAATGGCCGCTTACGAATACAGAGCACAGTTACCCCTGTAGCACGGGCTTTGGTGCACCACTCAGCGTCGCGTCATGCGCGGTATAAATCTGAACGCCAGATCCGCAATAGCGTCCCACCCCGTGGCAAGCGCTGCTGACAATGAAAAGCTGTTCAACATCTGTCTGGTGCATTCAGCGCGACATCCATCGCCAGAGTTTCGGCATCACGACACTTGAAGGGGTGTTCATAAGAATGCAAGGCCATGCCCGCTGCTGATGCTGCTTCAAGAAACTTAGCGGGCTGACGCATAGTCGTAGAAAAGGAGGCGTGTAATCCACGTGAGTACCTCGAAAATAAGGGTTCAAACCTTGGCGGGCGTGTTCAGCCAGCGGCTGGCCAGTTGCACCCAGTAGCTGCCGCCCAGCGGAATCAGATCGTCGTTAAAGTCGTAGCTTGGGTTGTGCAGCATGCACGGACCACCTCCATGACCCATCTCGCGATGATCACCTTCGCCGTTGGCTATGAAGCAATACGCCCCGGGCCTGGCCTGCAGCATGTAGGAAAAATCTTCGGCGCCCATGGTGGCTTCTTGAGGCAACACATTGCCCGCGCCCACTATATCGTTCATCACCTGGCGCGCAAAATCGGCTTCGGCGGCGGAGTTGATGGTGGGCGGGTAGTTGCGCGCAAACTCGAACTCGCACTGCGCGTCAAAGGCCGCGCAGGTGTGTTCGGCGATCGCTTTCATGCGCTTTTCAATCAGATCAAGCACCTCGATGCTGAAGGTGCGCACTGTCCCCTGGAGTTCACAGAAGTCCGGTATCACATTGGTCGCCTCGCCGGCGTGAATCATCGTGACAGAAATAACGCCGGCATCCACCGGTTTTTTATTGCGGCTGATGATGGTCTGAAACGCCTGCACCATCTGGCAGGCCACCAGCACCGGGTCAATGCCGTTGTGCGGCATGGCAGCGTGGCCGCCCTTGCCGCGAACGGTGATTTTGAATTCGTTGCTCGACGCCATGACCGGCCCGGCGCTCACGGCGAAGGTTCCGACCGCGCCGCCCGGCCAATTGTGCATGCCGAAAACCGCTTCCATGGGAAACTTCTCGAACAGGCCGTCATTGATCATCTCGCGCGCACCGCCGCCGCCTTCCTCGGCCGGCTGGAAAATCAGGTACACCGTGCCGTCGAAGTCCCTGTGATTTGACAGGTGTTGCGCGGCGGCGAGCAGCATGGCGGTATGGCCGTCATGGCCGCAAGCGTGCATCTTGCCCGCATGCTGGCTGGCATGGGCGAAGGTGTTGAACTCCTGCATCGGCAAGGCGTCCATGTCGGCGCGCAAGCCCACACCGCGCCCGCAAGCGCCGCCGTCGCGTCCCTGAACGATGCCGACGACGCCGGTGGTGCCCATTCCGCGGTGCACGGGAATACCCCAGGCGCTCAGCTTGCCGGCGATCACGTCAGCCGTTCTGACCTCCTGAAAGCACAGTTCCGGATGGGCATGAATATCACGCCGGACAGCTGCCATTTCCGCCGCGCTGTTGATGAGCGAATCAATAACTTTCATGTCGAACGCTTTATAAAAGAGGGTTTGCCAAGTCTGGTCAGTATAGGCAGCTACTTATGGAAACTGGCGTGCCTGATTCGCTGACAGCGTTACTGATTTTGCAGTTTCCTGCGCACCAGCTGGATATTGCTGCGCAGCGCATACAGCTCGCTGGTGTAGGACAGCGGCACACTGATCTTCTCGGCGCGGTGTTCCAGGCTGCCCAGTTCCTCCAGCAGGGTGCCGGCGTCCGTACCGTCGATGCGGTTTTCAATATCCCTTAACTGGGCGTACCAGCGAAAAATGCGTGAGCGCACCCGAAAGTCGTAAAGCGGCGGAACGACCCGCGACAGCGGCAGCATGACGGCCAGAATGATACCCATCACCAGCCACATTCGCTCGACCAGATTGGCAACCCAAAACGGCAAATAGTGCTGCAAAAAAGGTTTGTCGTTTTTGATCCCGCGTTCCGCCTCGGCGGCAATCGGCAATTCGTTGTTGGCCAGATTGGGAAAGTCGCGTGCCCGCCTGAACCAGCCTGCATCGCCATGTATCTGTTTGCCGGCCTGAACGAAAAGCTGCAGCAGGGCAGGGTGCGTCCCCTTGCGGTCGATGAGCGCGGTGGTCGGCGCGACCAACCGCACATCCTGCGGCGGAATGTTGGCCGCCAGATCGACCACACCGCGCGGCAGCAAGACCGGTCCCAAAAACGCAAAGCGCCGCGAATAGGCTTCGCTTTGAGGAAAATCCATCAGCCGCACGCCAGGCGTTTGCAGCAGCATCTGCACCATCAGCGATTCAGGGGCCGATGCGAAGACGATGGCATCGAGCTTGCCCTCCAGAAAAGCCATCGTCGCTGGCGTCTGCTCAAGCTCAGAGACCTTCAGACTGGACAGTTCGACCTTGTTGCTCTCCAGCAATTTGGTCATCAGCCGCGGAATGCCGCTTCCGGCGGTGCCGACATTCACCCGCAGGCCCCGCAACTGGGTTAACGCATCCAGTGCGGCGACTGCACCAGACGAGTTGGGCAACTTGGGCAAAGCGTCTTCGCGGTAAAACAGCCATACCGGCTCGACGAACAGGCTGCCCAGCGACTCCAGGTTCTGTGTCTCTTCGGCGTTGGCCTCGCTGGCGCCGCCCTGGACAAATCCCAGGTCCGCCTTGCCGCCCTGCAGCAGCTGCAGATTCTGCGCCGAGCCTTCGGAGGGCAGCAAAACGACGTCGATGCCGTCCTGCGCAAGAATCTTTGCGTAGCGCTTGCCGAACTCCTCATAAGCGCTTTGCGCCGGGCCGGTGGCCAGCGTGACGCGCTTGGGCGGGTTCGGATCCAGCCACCAGTACGCCAGCCCCAAGAGGGCGATTCCCAGCACGATGAACGGCCCGAAAGAAGCGGCCAGATCGCGCAGGGACAGCAAGGTATAGCGTATGGTTTTGGACATCACTGGACCTTAGCACGGGCTGTTGTGCCAGACTGGCCCCAGGCCTTGAAAGAGGCATCAAAACCGCCGTTCACGCCGTGCTATAAAGTACTACGTGCTATTAAAAACAGAGTATTCGATAGGCTTTGGTGCCTGCGAATGCTTTGCAGGCCGTCGAATTCCGCCAGTCCGCAAACCCGCTAAATTCGAACTGGCGGTTTATCTGTTGCTGCGCAGGCGGCGCGAGAGCCGTGATAAGGGATGGGCATTCTGGAGGAGGCGCTATCCAGTGGATTAGTCAAGGCGCTGTACATGAACGTCACGCGCACGCGCAGGCCAGGAGCGTTAACTTCCGACCTGACGGCGCCCAAAGTGACCCTCGCACCCACGCGGTCCGCAATGGTTTTGACAATCGACAGTCCCAAGCCAGACCCCGCTTCTTCATTGCCCAGCACTCGGTAAAACGGATCAAATACCCGTTCCCGCTCGTTTTCCGAAATGCCGGGGCCGGTATCGTCCACAACCAGACTTACCTGCCCTGGACTTGACTGCACCGACAGATCAACCTGCCCCCCTGCTGGCGTGTAGCGAATCGCATTTTCGACCAGGTTCTTGACCAGCATTGTCAAATCGGCCTCCTGAATGGCGATGCTTGCGTCAGACTCTCCGACTACGCCCAAATCGATTTGCTTGGCTTCGGCCAGCGGCATCAAGTCCTCCAGCACCTTGCGAAAAACAGCTTGTATCGAAAGCAGGGGAATTGGAATGCTCGTGGGTTGCTGCGCGCGCGCAAAGGCGAGTAATTGATGCAAAAGCATTTGCGTGCGCTTCAAACCATTTTTTAAAGTTCCCAGTCTTTCCCTGGCAAGGGTTGACATGTCTGCCGCTTCCAGCTGTTCGGCCTGTAGCGACAAGGCAGTCAACGGCGAGCGCAGCTCATGCGCTGCGTCTGCCACAAAGCGGCGCTGAAGCGCTACCGATTGCGCCACCCGCGACAGCAAGCGGTTGATTGCAACAACAAAAGGGCTGATTTCAGACGGCAGGCGGGTGTCGCTCAATTGGCGTAAATCCTGTTCACTGCGCTGGTCCAAATCCAGCGCGAGCAGCTTGAGCGGCTTGAACATTTTGCGGATCAGGTCACCCACCAACAGCAGCAAAATCGGAATCAGGATCAGGAATGGTGTAAGCGTTCTGAGCGCGCTTTCACGCGCAATCTCATCGCGCACCGCGGTTCGTTGACTCGCGGCAATTCGGGCACCGGAGTTCAGTGTTTTCACAAATACCCGCCACGCCTCGGTATTGACTGTCACCGTCTGGATACCCTCGGGCAAATCGGCGGGCAGGACCAGCGCTGCGGCACTGGCGTCATGTGTCAGGGCACCGGGCGCGGTCAAGCTCTGCACAATGACACGCAATTCCGAGTCGGTATCAGAAACCTTTTTTCTTGGAGCTAAGGGCATAGCGCCGATCTGGTGGCGATTGACCAAGTCTGCCATCTGGTCGAGCTGATCATCCTGCAGTTCGTTGGCCTCGTGAAATGATTTTGGTAAAATGA
>JAYWDL010000496.1:0-3103 GCA_043779865.1 Polaromonas sp. | reverse complement strand
CCCCAATTACAAAAAGCATTTGCAGTTGTTTCAGCGTTGGTTGCTGGCGGGATGATGGGCAAGTCCATCCTGTAGCCGTAAATTGGGCAGCACGCACTAGATCCATCCAAACCAGCCCAGCAGGGCGCCCGCGCCCAGCAGCCAGAGCAGATGAATCCTGCTGCGCCAGACGATGAGGGCTGTCGCTGCCGTCACCAGCCACACCGGCCAGTTTTTCAATGAACTGCCATTGGCACTGGCCAGAATCCAGCTGGTGGCAATCAGGAGTGCGACCACAATCGGCGCCATGCCCTGCTTGAAGGCGCGAACCGCCCGCAGTTCACGATTTCGATGGCCCCACTGGGCGGCTGCATAGGTGAGTATCGTGCTGGGAATCAGAATGCCCGTCAGGGCCAGGAAAACGCCGACCAGCCCGGTCAGCATGCCGCCCGCGTTCAGGCCGACATTCCAGCCGAGCAGGGCAACAAACAGCACATTCGGGCCAGGCGCGGCCTGCGCAATGGCAATCGAGGCATTGAATTGCGCGTCGGTCAGCCAGTGCTGCTGGTCCACCAGAAAGCGGTGCATGTCAGGCGCGGTGGTGATGGCCCCGCCTACCGAGAGCAAGGACAACGTCAGGTAATGAAAAAACAGGGAAAACCAGTCCTGCATGCTGAACGCAAGCTGAAGCCGCTCGGTCATGGCTTGAGCTTTCTGTAAGCCAGCACGCAGGCCACGCTGCCCAAGCCCAACAGCACATAGGCCAGCGGCCAGCGCAGCAGTGCAATGGCGACGAAACACAACACGCCAAAAGCCGTACAAAGGCGCAGACCCAGCACATTTTTGAGCAAGGCAACAAACAGTTTCAGGCCAGTCGCTGCAATCAGCCCGGCAGCCACCGCGCCCATGCCGCGCAGCGCACCCGCCACGCCGGGATGACCGGCAAACTGGGCATAGACGAGGGCCAGCAGCAACACCAGCATCAGCGGCACTGTGAGCATACCGGCCAGCGCAGCCATCGCACCCTTGAGGCCAAAGTAACGCCCGCCAATCATGAGCGAAAGATTCACCACGTTCGGGCCGGGCATGATTTGCGCCACCGCCCAGTCGTCAATGAATTCTTCGCGTGTCATCCAGCGTTTTTTCTCGACCAGCTCGCGCTGCACAACGGCCAGCACGCCGCCAAAGCCCTGCAGCGCCAGCAGGGTGAAGGACACAAACAGGTCGGTAAGCGATTGGGGTTGCGGATGATCTTGCGCCGGCAGGGAATTCATGCGTTGATTATCACTGTTGGCCTGCCGGGCCACGTGCCGCATGAGGCAGGGGAAGAAGGCTTTATGATCTTAAAATGATAGCTGTATGCGCCCGTTCCATATGCGGTGGGAGGTTAAAATACCCATAAAATGCGGCAGGTGGCAAGGCGCATGTCTTGCCGCCCACGCGATTCACGACACAGCCCATCGTGCCTGTTTGCGCCAGCCCGGCCAGGCACTTTGCGTTGACGGCTGAACCGGACTTCAGAGTGCGGGTTTGCGTCCCTCAGACCGTCATGCCGCCCGACACCTCAATTGCCGCACCATTGACATAGCTGGCCTCGTCGCCCGCCAGGAAGGCGTAGACGTTGGCGATTTCTTCCGGTTGGCCCAGACGCCTGAGCGGAACCCGCGCTTCCATGTCCTTCAGGACATTGCCGGGAATGGTGCCGAGAATCGGCGTGGCCTGACCATGCGCTGCACCAGCAACTCGCCCGGCGTGGCAATGTAAGTGCGGCCCTCGGCAGAGAAGTCGGCCCGCGTCTGGTCGAGCACATGAACGCTTAAAGAGAGCGCGGTTTCATCGAACACGGCCAGCGGCCCGACCGGCATTCCCGCCTGAATTCCGGCGTTTTCAATGGCGGCGGCCGGAATGCCTTCGCCCAGCCCAGGACAAGCCGGACACCGCCACGGCCAGCATGGCCAAGTACTGATGCAGCGACTTGCAGTGCAAGGTCATGGATGAATGCGTGCAGCTCTCCGGCGGCTACGGCTATATGTGGGAGTATCCGATCACCCGGGCCTACGCCTATGCCCGGGTGCACCGTATTTACGGCGGCACCAAAGAGATCATGAAAGAGGTGATTTCGCGCTCCATGGGGCTGGGTGAAAAGTAGCGGCTGCCTGCAGTCCCCTGAAGCCCGTGCTTCATGCTGCCTTTGAACTGCTGTCCTCGCCTGAACGAATCACCAGGACCGGCACGGTCGCCAGCCTAAGGATTTGCTCGGCGCCACTGCCCAGCAGCATGCGTCCGACGCCGCGCCGACCATGGGTTCCGACCACGACGAGGTCGGCATTCCATTGTTTTGCGGCATCGGCGACCACTTCGGCCAGCCGCTCGCCAAAGTTGTCGAACAGCAGGTTGTCAGCCTCTACACCTGCTGCCTGGGCAATAGCCATGGCGTCATTGAGCACCTTGTTCCCGGTTTCGCGCATCACCGCAATCAGCTCACCCGAATAACCACCATACTGCTCATAGCCGCTCAGGTAGGCCAACTCTTCAACCACGTGGATGAGCCGCACGCGTCCACCCGAGTCTCTGGCCATTTGCAGAGCCGCCACCAAGGCCTTGTTGGAGGTCTCGCTTCCGTCAACGGGAACCAGTATTCGCTTGTACATGAGTAACTCCTTTATGCAGATTCGACATTTGAGTGTGGCCGACGGCCAAGTGGACTGTGTTGACGTGGGTCAACCGCCCGGTAAGGATAGCATTGCGGATTTGTAGTTTCCTGAGCACGCGATGAAGCAGCAACGCGGTAGCGCGCACCGAACTTCTGCTGAACGCAGCCTTGCCTTCCCTTTGTTGGTGGATGAGCGGTAAAGATCGTATTAACAACCGCGTGGCTGATTCCTGTCTGGAGCCCCGAGGATGGCTGTGATGGGTGTTTGATGCTTGTCAAGTCGCTTAGGGCGGGCGGGGTATAAAGTGGCCTGATCGCAACCCATAACGGAGCCGGCCATGAATGCTTCCCTTGCACAGTTACTGGTACACCTGGACGCTTCGCCGCAGGCGGTGCAACGCCTGGAGGCGGCGCGCCGGATTGGGCAGTCGCAAGGCGCTGCGGTGACGGCCCTCTACGCCGTGACGCCCA
>JAYWDL010000495.1:0-3107 GCA_043779865.1 Polaromonas sp. | reverse complement strand
GCGGGTGCGGGGTCGGGCAAGACACGGGTGATCACCCATAAAATCGGACGATTGATCCAAAGCGGCATGGCAGCTAAAAACATCGCTGCCATCACCTTCACCAACAAAGCCGCCGCCGAAATGCGCGAGCGGGCGCGACAGTTGATCGGCAGACCGGCGAAAGAGGTGGTGATCTGCACTTTTCATGCACTGGGCGTGCGCATGCTGCGGCAGGACGGTGCAGCGATGGGACTAAAACCGCAGTTTTCAATTCTGGATACCGATGATGTGACCAGTATTTTGAAAGACGCGGGCGGCAGCGTGGATTCGGCGACGGCACGCTCTTGGCAATGGATCATCAGCGGCTGGAAAAGCGCCGGCCTGAATGCCGAGATGGCGCTGCTGCAGGCCAAGGACGATAACGAACGCATCATCGCCAAGGTGATGGCGAGCTATGAAGAACGCTTGAGTGCGTTTCAAGCCGTGGATTTTGACGATTTGATCGGTATGCCGCTCAAACTGCTGCAAAACCACGAGCACGTGCGGCAGAAATGGCAGGCGCAGATGGGCCATGTGCTGGTGGACGAATACCAGGACACGAATGCCACGCAGTACGAGGTGTTAAAGCTACTTGTCGGCGACAAAGCGCGCTTCACCACTGTGGGCGACGATGACCAGTCCATCTACGGTTGGCGCGGCGCGACGCTGGACAATTTGCGCAAGTTGCCAGTGGATTTTCCGAACCTCAAAGTCATCACGCTGGAGCAAAACTACCGCTCCACCAGTGCGATTTTGCGGGCGGCCAATAACGTCATCGGGCCCAACCCCAAGCTCTTTCCTAAAAACCTGTGGAGCGATTTGGGTGAAGGCGAGCCGGTGCGGGTGGTCGATTGCGACAGTGAAGAGCACGAGGCCGAGCGCGTGGTGGCGCGCATCCAGAGCCTGCGCGCCGAAGGTGGCCTGGCGCAGGAGGGCAAGCAGTACCGCGAATTCAAGGATTTTGCCGTGCTGTACCGCGCCAACCACCAGGCCAAACCGTTTGAGAAGGCGCTGCGCAAGGCGAATATTCCCTACAAGGTGTCCGGCGGCCAGAGCTTTTTTGACCGCGCCGAAATCAAGGACCTGTGCAGCTGGATGGTGCTGCTGGTCAACAACGACAACAACCAGGCCTTCATCCGGTCAGTGACGACGCCCAAGCGCGGCATTGGCCACACCACGCTGGCGGCCCTGGGCACGTTTGCCGACCAGTACAAGCTCAGCCTGTTTGAATCGCTGTTCAGCAATTCGCTGGGCTCGATGCTGCCGGCCAAGGCGGTCGGCTCGCTGCAGGAGTTTGGCCGCTACCTGAACGACCTGGAATACCGCGCCAAGCGCACCGTGGGCGCAGAAGATGCCCGCACTTTTCTGACCGACTGGCTGAAGGAAATCGACTACGAAAAGCACCTGTACGACGGCGAAGACAGCGAAAAAGTCGCCGCCGCGCGCTGGAGCAATGTGATGGATTTTTGCGACTGGATAGCGCAGCGCTGTGGTGGGCAGATTGACGACGCCTCCGGCGCCACGGTCGAAAAACCCACCAAAACCATGCTCGAGGTGGTGCAGACGATTGCATTGCTTTCGACCATCAGCGAACGCGAAGGCGAGCAGAACGTCGTTACCCTGTCCACGCTGCATGCCTCCAAGGGGCTGGAATGGCCGCATGTGGTGCTGGCCGGTTGCGTCGAAGGTCTGCTGCCCTTCAAGCTCGGAGACGACGACGGCACGGACGCCGCCCACACCGAGAGCATCGCACTGCGGCTGCAGGAAGAGCGCCGCCTGATGTATGTGGGCATTACTAGAGCCCAGCGCACGCTGGCGGTGAACTGGCTGCGCAAACGCAAAAAAGGCCGCGACATGATTCCGGGCGTGCCGAGTCGCTTCATTGCCGAAATGGGGCTCGACAAGGCCACCATCAAGGAAGACCCACGCGAAAAACTCAAGGCCCTGCGTGCCGAATTTGCCAAGAAATCAGCGAATTCACTGGCCGCTGCGGCGGCCGCCAGCAAGCTTTGACAACCCGCTGACGCCCGCTAAATCCCCTCCAGATTTTTATTCACCCATGAATTTGAAATTCCTCCAATCCACTCTCTTTTTAATAGCATCCAGCACCCTTGTATCGTGCGCCAGTGCCCAAAACAAGCCCGAAACCGCGTGTCCACCAGCTCACAGCATGAAAGCCGATCAGCTGTATGGCCAATGGGCCGTTCGCTTCACCCATCCGCCCGCCGGATTGCCCGAGCGCGCGACGATGCTGCTCAAGCGCCATGCCGAATTTTCAGAAAGCCTGTCCGGCACGGTCAGCCGCGACTTGGGCAGTGCTGCCGGCACAGCCGCCATTGCCGGGCATTCAGCCCAGGCCGCGCTGGCTGGCGACCTCGATGAAGGCATGCTGCTGCTCGATGAATCTTCCGATAACGTCAGCATTACTGGCACCTGGAACGGTGAAATGAAGCAGGGCTCGTGCGGCCAGGCCTACCAGGGCCGCTGGAAAGACACCAGCCGCAGCGCCGCACCCGATGCAGCCGACGTGCCTTTTACGCTGACCAAACTCCCCTGATCGCAGGCCTTGATCCAAGGCCTGACGACCGGCCAATTCATGACATTGACACGCTCTCCCCTGAACACGTGCTGGAGCGGCAGTTCGAGCAGCCCATGCCTGATCGGGCTTGGGTGTGCGACCTCACGTACATTCGTACCCGCAGCGGCTGGCTGTATTTGGCAGCGGTGCTGGACCTGCATTCACGCAAAATCGTCGGCTGGGCGATGGCGCCGCAGATGCCAGCAACGCTGGTGTGTGCGGCCTTGCAAATGGCTATCGTGCAGCGCAATCCCGGCGCGGGCCTTATCATGCACTCTGACCGGGGCACGCAGTACGCCAGCGCGGCGCATCAAACGCTGCTTAAAAAATATGGCCTGATTGGCAGCATGAGCCGTAAAGGCAACTGCTGGGACAACGCCGTCATGGAGCGATTCTTTCTGAACCTGAAGAGGGAGCGAGTCTGGCAAAAAGACTACGCCAACCACAGCGAAGCAATGACCGATGTGGCTGACTACATCGTTGGCTTTTACAACTGCGAGCGACTGCATTC
>JAYWDL010000494.1:0-3116 GCA_043779865.1 Polaromonas sp. | reverse complement strand
ACCCGAACCATGATTTTCAGCGTGGCAAAAATTGTCAGCTATGTCAGCCAGTTCATGACGCTGGAGCCCGGTGATGTCATTACCACCGGCACGCCGCCGGGGGTGGGCATGGGCATGAAGAAAGACGGAAAGCCAGCGCCGGTTTACCTGAAAAAGGGTGACGTGGTGTCGTTGGGTATCGAGGGGCTGGGCGAGCAGTGTCAGCCAGTGATTGCTTTCAAGCTTTGAACCACGAGGGGTAAGCCGAAAAGCCGGGGACGGAGCAGGTGGCTTGCCCGTGGGCAACCGAACACGGGCCACGCATGACAGATTTGAAGCGATCAGGATCGCGGCGTAGCTGTATCGCGAACCCCGCACCTTGAAGCCTTGGACGCCTTCCCAGGATCTGCCAAGAATCATCCAAAGGTTTTCCCTTGGATTGGTTGGTAAAACGTCTCTATTGCGCCTCTATTTGGGGCTGCGAACAACCCCAGAGGGCTTGCGGTCATCAAACTGACGCAAAATAGAACGGTCGTTCGTTTTATTAAGTGTCCATCATGGCCGTTATTGAACTACCTTCCAGAACCTCCTCCAGTGCGCCCTCGGCCTTGTCGACGGAGCCATCCACGGCCGTACCACTGCCGAAAAGCCAGCACAAGGGCCAGCAAACCAAAGCCGCCATCGTCGATGCCGCGTTGGGCCTGGCGACGCAAATCGGGCTGGAAAGTCTCAGCATAGGCGCGCTGGCAGAAGTCATGCGGATGAGCAAGTCCGGTGTTTTTGCCCACTTCGGCTCGCGGGAAGAACTGCAGATCTCCGTCATTCGTGAGTATCACGCGCGCTTTGAGGAAGAAGTTTTCTTCCCGGCGCTGCAACTCGAACGCGGCCTGCCCCGGCTGCGCGCGCTGTTCCAGAACTGGATGAACCGGACCTCGGTCGAAATCGATTCAGGTTGCCTGTACATCAGCGGTGCGGTCGAGTTCGATGACCGGCCCGGCCCGGTACGGGAGGCGTTGGCCGGGTCCGTAAAAAACTGGCTGGCCGCCCTGTACCGCGCGGTGGTGCAAGCCAAGGAAGCAGGCCATCTGCGCGGCGATGCCGATGAGCACCAGATAGCGTTCGAAATTCACGGCCTCATTTTGGCGTTGCACTACGAGGCACGTTTTCTTAAAACGCCCGGATCGACGCATCGGGCGCATCGCGGCTTCGACCATATTCTGGCGCGCTATGGCAGCGCTGCAGCGCTCACACCGCAGGCCATCTCCCATGCTGTTTCGGCGAAAAAAACGTCGGCGAAATCATCCCGTTCCGGGGCCTACACGGCTCTCAAATCTTCCAAACCGAATCAAAACTAAGGATCCACAATGCCCCAGTACCACCCGCCGCTGCGCGACATGCAGTTCGTCATGCACGAAGTGTTCAAGGTCACCGACGAATTCAAGGCCATACCCAAACACGCCGACATCGACCGCGAGACCATTGACGCGGTGCTGGAAGAGGGCGGCAAGTTCGCGGCCGAAGTGACCTTTCCGCTCAATATCAGCGGCGACGAAGAAGGCTGCACGCTCGACCGCACCACCCACGAAGTCACGGCGCCCAAGGGTTTCAAGCAGGCCTATGCGCAATATGTGGAAGGCGGCTGGGCGGCGCTCAGCTGTGACCCCGAATACGGCGGCCAAGGCCTGCCGTTCGTGGTGAACCAATGCTTCTACGAGATGCTGAATTCGGCCAATCAGGCCTGGACGATGTACCCGGGTCTCTCGCACGGTGCCTATGAAGCGTTGCACGCCCATGGCACAGAGACGCAGAAGAAAGTTTATTTACCCAAGCTCGTCAGCGGCGAGTGGACCGGCACCATGTGCCTGACCGAGCCGCATTGCGGCACCGACCTGGGGCTCCTGCGAACCAAAGCCGAGCCGCAACCCGACGGCAGCTACAGGCTCACCGGTAACAAGATATTCATCAGCGCCGGTGAACACGACATGGTCAGCAACATCGTGCATCTGGTGCTGGCGCGCCTGCCGGATGCGCCCCAGGGCAGCAAGGGCATCAGCCTGTTTCTCGTACCGAAGTTCAATGTCGGCGAGGACGGCGCGCTGGGAACGCGCAACGGCATTTACTGCGGCGGGCTCGAACACAAAATGGGCATCCACGGCAACGCTACGGCGCAGATCGTGCTCGAAGGCGCGAACGGCACCCTGGTCGGCGCGCCCAACAAGGGCCTGGCCGCGATGTTCGTGATGATGAACGCGGCTCGCCTGGGTGTCGGCAACCAGTCGCTGGGCCTGACCGAAGTAGCCTTTCAGAATGCACTGGCTTATGCCAAGGACCGCATCCAGATGCGTTCGCTGTCGGGCGTCAAGGCCAGGGACAAGCCCGCCGATCCGATCATCGTGCACCCGGACGTGCGCAAGATGCTGCTGACCGCCAAGGCCTACGCCGAGGGCGGCCGCGCCATGGCGATTTACTGCACGCTGCTGCTGGACAAGGAACTGAACCACCCCGACGAAAAAGTGCGCAAGGACTCCGGCGAAATCGTCGCGCTGCTGACGCCCATCGTCAAAGCCTTTTTGACCGACAACGGCCACATCGCGACCAATGCCTGCATGCAGGTGTTCGGCGGCCACGGCTATATCAAGGAATGGGGCATGGAGCAGTTCGTGCGCGACAACCGCATCAACATGATCTATGAAGGCACCAACACCATCCAGTCGCTCGACCTGCTGGGCCGCAAGGTGCTGGGCAACAACGGCGCGACGCTGAAAAAATTCGGCAAGGTGATTGGCGTGCTGATTGCCGAGGAAGGCGTCAACGAAAAGATGGCCGAGTTCATTAACTCCATCGCCATACTGGGTGACCAGATGACCAAGTTCACGACCGAGCTGGGTTTCAAGGGTTTTCAGAACCCAGACGAAGTGGGCGCCGCTGCCGTGGACTACCTGCGCGTGGCCGGACACCTGGTGTTTGGCTACTTCTTTGCCCGCATGGCCCAAGTGGCACTGCGTGAAATTGCAGCGGGCAATACCGACCCGTTCTATGTCGCCAAGCTGCAGACCGCACGGTTCTACTTCGCCAAATTGTTCCCCGAGACTGCGATGCTGATGCGCACTGCCCGTGCCGGCAGCGCCGTGTTGATG
>JAYWDL010000493.1:0-3118 GCA_043779865.1 Polaromonas sp. | reverse complement strand
GCGATGCGGGTGGCGAGACTTAAATCAGACCGCTAAACATGTAGATCTGCCCGAAGAAGGCTTGCGGACGGGGGTTCAAATCCCCCCAGCTCCACCATATAAGACAACCTCTGCCAATGGAATACCATTGGCAGAGGTTTAGTAAGAGCGTCGGGAATTGGCGTTGATTGGCATTCGATTCGCACGGGAATCGCACGAAAATTCGCACGTAAAACTACACATTGCCTACCACTCTAAGCTGAGCCTTCGGCTTCTGGTAGTCCTGCGGAATGAATTTGCCGTAAATCCGGAACACCATCTGGACGTCCACGTGACCCAGTTGCTGGGCTACGTACCAGGGATTAGTTCCAGCGGTGAGCAGGGCACTTGCAAAAGTGTGTCGCACTTGGTACGGATTGCGGTAGCGCACGCCTGAACGGTTGCACAATGGCTGCCACAAAGTTTTGCGCAGCTGGGCGTCTGTACTCCAAGGCTTAGCTGTCCGGGAATTGAGCCATACGTGGTCTTCGGCAAGGAAACTTACCGCTTTCTGGGTGGACAAGGCTTCCATTGCGCTCGGATTGAGATCGAGAATTCGAATGCCAGCTTCGGTTTTTGGGCCTTTTTCGACACCTGCCACCTGATTGAGGTCGATTCTTGCGGTATTTTTGATCAAGTCGATCTTGGGCCATTTGAGGGCGATCAATTCGCCGGGCCGTAAGCCGCTTGAAAACCAGAACTGCACCATGGCGCGCTCGTCAGTCCTAGCGGCTTTGATCAATGTCGAGCGTTCGTCTGCAGTGAAGGGATCCACTTCATATTCGCTGCTTTTCGCGGTCTGCTTAAGTAGCTTGCTCATGGCGATACGGTCAAAGGGATTGAACTTGATCAAATCATCATTGAGCGCGTCCTCGAACACACTGCGCAAGGGCGTCATCAAGTTACGCGCAAACTTGGCCGTTGTGTTGATCGACCCAATCCAAGTGCGTAGATCGCTGGGGGCTACGCTGCCTATAGTCTTGCCTTCCCAGTGCGCCATGCGTTCGCTGTTGATGGCCTTTGCATAACCGTCGTAGGTGCTGGGCGATAGCTGGCCATTTTTGACTTGGCGCTCGTAACTTTCTAGCTGGGCCTGCAGCTTGTCGGTCAGCATGATGCGCTTGCCGCCGATGTCAAACTGGATAGCGCGCGGGCTAGAAGGGAAATAATCGGGGTAGTGAAACTCGCCGGTTGCTATCTTGCGGACGACCTCGGCGCGCATGCCTGCCGCATAGTTGACGGCCGTTTGCGTGACAGGGCCCGGTGCCAGCAGTTCACGACATTCCACCGCGCGGTAGCTGAAGGCAATCTGAATTCTGCGCTCGTGCTTAAACTCGCGAATCGCTACACCTCGCGAACATACGAGTTTTGGTGCTGGCTTTCGATCCATTTGTTATATTCCTCCGGATTTATATATAAGTTCCCGTCCGGCCCTAGTCGGCACTGCACGCCATCTTGCCATTGTCTTTTGCGCCTTCGGGCATGCACTGAGTCCGGAGTGTCGCCGGTAGATCTGCAGTGCAGCGCCAGACGCACCCAACGGTACGTGGATTGGGTTGGCGGTGGCTGACTGGTCATAGCGAACTAACAAAAAAAGCATGTTCCAGGTTTTTCAATCGGAAATGTTCTTGGGCTCGGGCTACGAAGGCGCGGCCAAATTTGGCCGTTTTCCCTGAGTTAAGTCGCCCGCGATTTGAGGCGTTCATTGCCAATCGGCTTATCTCCCGAGCTTTTTTTCTCGCTTGGATCACCTTGTCTCGGGTTCGTTTCATGCTGATATTTGCTGAGATGCTTTCCATTTTGTCTTTGATTGAGTGGTGAGGTGGGCTTATTCTTCCTTACCCAACCCTCTACTAGTTGGCGAATGAGCTAGTCAAAGTCGAGGCTTTCGTTTGTTGAATGTCGCCAGATCCGGTGTGTACTCGCCAAAGCAGGGACGCTGGTGACTGGTATGACCGGCAGGGGCGGCTTGATGGCAACTTTCTGGTTTGACGGCACAGGCCTACGAAGCCAGAACAGGGCAGGGATGCCTAACGCTGCCACGGCCAATGCCAGTACGTGATACCTTTCGGGCGGCTTCCGCCACCGGCGCACCGCCGACTTCCCATTGCGCCGGAAACCCGCCCAGTACGCCTTTCGCTCCGGCCTGCGTCGGTCTGTCATATAGGCGCTTGCAGCCAGTCGTGACTCGCTCATCGACAGGTACTCCAACCCGGACATGCTGCGGTAGTTCATCGCTTCAGGGCCTCGCGCAGATCTTTCAGGGTCATCTTCAAGCCAGCAGAGCGCTTCTTGAACTGGAAGGCTCCGATCACCATGCCCGTAAACATCAGCCACGATCCCGCTGCGCCTACCGAAGTGCCGGGATCGGCCTGGCTGACCAGGTAGCCCAGCGCCATCGCCAGGATGCACGAAATCGCGGTCATCAGAAAGGTCGTGCCGGACAGACGGTCAAGGTGGGCCTGGGCGGCTTCGTCGTCCATGCCCTGGGAGCGGTAAAACTCCAGCAAGAGCGACTTGACGCCTTCGAGCCTCAGGACGTACACCAGGAAACCCAGCGACACATGCAAAGCCTGGCGCATCTAGAACTTCCGGACAATCGTCACCATCACGACAAGACCCATGGCCACGAGGAAGCCACCGATCACCTTCAGACTGCCTGGGAGCCACGCGGTGTTGAGCATCACGATGCCGAGCGCGCAAAAAATGGTGCCCACGGCGAACAAATCGGTGGCCGTCGCGCCGTCTTTTTTGACCTCGTTGAACGCTACGGTCACTGCTTTGTCGAGGATGGAGGGTTTTTTCGGGTTAATCATTTCGTTTACCTAACTAAGGGGTAGAACAGGAAGATCCCTGTAATTCAAAGTAGCACGGGTTTTGCGCAGAGCAAATCTGAGGTGTGTTGAGGCCGACCGAAAACTTTCCAAAAATCTGGGGTAGTGCCGACTGAAAACTTTCCAGGGTGTTTCACTGTTTTGCTGAATTTTTCAGCAAAAAGGAATAAAGGTGATCACCATGGACATGATTGGCAAAGTCAGGCGGCTGCGGCTGCGCAAGAAGCTCACGATCAGTGAGATTGCAAAGGTCACGGGGATATCGC
>JAYWDL010000492.1:0-8937 GCA_043779865.1 Polaromonas sp. | reverse complement strand
ATGGCTTGCGCGCCATCGTCAATGCGGCCTTCGCGCGTGCGGGAGTTGAAGCGCATGTCGTGCTGGAGGTCGATGGCTTGGCCGTGCTCATGGATGCGGTGCGATCAGGTATTGCCGCCACGATCCAGCCTGGCGCTGCGACTGCACGGGTTCCGGTGGACACGGTAGGCATGGTTGAAATTGCCGACGCTGGGGTTTTTCGCCGCAATCTTCTCGCCAGCCTGTCGGATAACGAGCTGTCGCCAGCCGCCCTCGCGGCGCGTGTCGTGCTGTCAGACGTGGCCATCACCCTGGTCGCGACAGGCCGCTGGCACGGCGCAAGCCTTCACAAAGCCTGAAGGGTTCTTGCCCGTTCGGGGACTAGCCCGGAACTGATCCCGCCCCTAGACTCTGCTCCAACAAAGGAGACATCAATGGTGGACGTTCTGGTCATTGGCGGGGGCAATGCCGCGCTCTGTGCCGCATTGATGGCGCGGGAAGCGGGCGCTTCGGTGCTGCTGCTGGAGGCGTCACCGCGTGAGTGGCGCGGCGGCAATTCGCAGCACACCCGCAACCTGCGCTGCATGCACGATGCGCCGCAGGATGTGCTCGTCGATACCTACCCCGAGGAAGAGTATTGGCAGGACCTTCTGAAGGTTACCGGCGGCCTCACGGACGAAAAGTTTGCGAGGCTCGTGATCCGCGCTTCATCGAGCTGCCGGACATGGATGAAAAAGCACGGCGTGCGTTTTCAGCCGCCGCTGTCGGGTGCCCTGCACGTGGCGCGGACCAACGCCTTCTTCATGGGCGGCGGCAAGGCACTTGTCAATGCGTTCTACCGCAGCGCTGAAGCGCTCGGCGTACAAATTCGCTACAAAACACCAGTCGATGCCATCGAGCTGAAGGACGGGCGCTTCATCGCCGCAGTCAGTGGTTCTGAACGCTTCGAGGCGCGTGCCTGCGTCCTGGCGGCCGGTGGCTTTGAATCCAACCGCGAATGGCTGCGAGAGGCCTGGGGGCAGAACGAGCGTGGCGAATGGCCGGCCGACAACTTCCTGATTCGCGGTACCCGCTTCAACCAGGGCGTGCTGCTCAGGTTCATGATCAATGCCGGTGCCGATTCAATAGGCGAGCCGTCCCAGTCGCACTGCGTGGCAATCGACGCACGCGCACCGCTATACGACGGCGGCATCTGTACGCGCATCGACTGCGTCTCGCTTGGCGTCGTGTTGAACCGGGAAGCCGAACGCTTTTACGACGAAGGCGAGGACTTCTGGCCCAAGCGCTACGCCATTTGGGGCCGGCTGGTGGCGCAGCAACCGGGGCAGATTGGCTATTCAATCATTGACGCCAAGGCCATCGGGCGCTTCATGCCCCCCGTTTTTCCGGGCACCAAGGCCGACACGCTACCCGAACTCGCGCGCAAGCTGGGTCTGCCCGAAGAGCCATTCGTTCGAACCATCCATGAATACAACGCCGCCTGCCGCCAGGGCACGTTCGACCACACCGCCCTTGACGATTGTCATACCGAGGGTCTGGCGCCCGCCAAGACCCACTGGGCACGACCCATCGATACGGCGCCGTTTTACGGCTACGCGCTCAAGCCAGGCGTCACGTTCACTTACCTTGGGCTGAAAGTGAACGAGGAGGCGGCCGTGCATTTCGGCGGCAAGCCCAGTGACAATCTCTTCGTTGCCGGGGAAATGATGGCAGGTAACGTGCTGGGCAAGGGCTACACGGCCGGCGTCGGCATGTCCATCGGAACGGCCTTCGGGCGCATCGCCGGCAGCCAGGCCGCCAAAGCCGCCCAACAACAACCCGGAGCCCAGCATGCAGCAGCTTGAAGCCCTTGTGCGCGAGGCGCAGGACGCGGCCTCCCTGCCCATGGATCGCAAACCCCGTTCCGCCATCGGACCCCAGGCGGCGCCGCTCACCGACAACGAGGTCGAGGTCGCGCGGCAGATGCAGATCTGCAATGCCTGCCGCTACTGCGAAGGCTTCTGTGCTGTTTTCCCGGCCATGACGCGCAGACTCGAGTTTGGCAAAGCTGACATCAACTACCTGGCCAACCTGTGTCACAACTGCGGCGCCTGCTACCACGCCTGTCAGTACGCGCCGCCGCACGAGTTCGCGGTCAACGTGCCGCAGGCCATGGCGAGGGTTCGTGTCGAAACCTACGTCGAGTACGCATGGCCCCCGGCACTGGGTGCGCTCTACAAGCGCAACGGCTTGACCGTTGCACTCGCGCTGGCCGCCGGTCTGGCGCTGTTTTTGATGCTTGCAATCATGCTGAAAGGCTCGCTTTTCCCCGGACCGCTGGCCGGGAACTTCTATGCCATCTTTCCACACAACCTGATGGCGGCCCTGTTCGGTGCGGTCTTCGGATTCGTCATCCTCGCGCTCGGGATTGGCGTGACGCGGTTCTGGCGCGACATCTCGCCGGGCCAGGCCTGCGCACCCGCCGTGGCCGAGGCCACCAAAAACGTCCTGGCGCTGACCTATCTCGACGGTGGGCATGGTGACGGCTGCAACGAATCGGACGACCGCTTCACTTTGGTACGCCGCCGCTTCCATCACCTCACGTTCTACGGCTTCATGTTGTGTTTCGCTGCCACCTCGGTGGCCACGCTTTACCACTTCCTGCTGGACCTGCATGCCCCCTATGCGCTGACGAGCTTGCCGGTGATGCTTGGCATCTTTGGTGGCATCGGCCTGCTGATCGGGCCTGCCGGACTGCTGTGGCTGAACCTGCGGCGCGACCCGAACGCGGGCGACGCCACGCAGCGGCCTATGGACCGGGGCTTTATTGCCTTGCTGCTGCTGACCAGCACCACTGGCCTGGCACTGCTGGCCTGGCGCGACAGCGGGGCCATGGCGCTGTTGCTGGCCATGCACCTGGGCATCGTGATGGCGCTCTTTGCCACCATGCCCTATGGCAAGTTTGCGCACGGCATTTTCCGTACGGCGGCATTGCTCAAGTCAGCCATCGAAAAGCGGCAACCGAACCGCCTGCAACTCGGCTCCGACTAGGCGTCGACCCGTCTGCAGTGCGCCTTCCTTTCAGCAGTTCATTGAATTCACACAACCCCAAGGAGACACCTTCATGTACATCTCACGCCGCGCCCTGATTGCCAGTGCCACCTGCGTCATCAGCACCATCGCCCTGGCCGCAGCCTTGCCTGCGCACGCCGCGGACAATTGGCCAAGCAAGCCCATTTCCCTGGTCGTGCCCTTTTCCGCCGGCGGCACGACCGACATCGTGGCCCGCGCCATTGGGCAAAAATTGAATGACGCGCTTCACCAGCCGGTCATCATCGACAACCGCCCCGGTGCCGGCGGCACGCTGGGGGCGGGTGTCGTCAGCAAGGCACCCGCCGATGGCTACACCTTCCTGGTGGCCACGGTGGCGCACACGATGGCTCCGGGCATCTACAAAACACTTCCCTACGACTTTTCCAAAGATCTCGACCCGGTAGGATTCATCGCCCTGACGCCCAATGTCCTCCTTGTGAATCAGTCGATTCCTGTCAAGTCGGTGGCCGAGTTGATCACCTACATCAAGGCACATCCTGGCACGGTCAACTACGGCTCGGCCGGCACCGGAAGCACCGAGCACCTGTCCGGAGAACTGTTTCGCTCCATGACCGGAACCGACATCGCGCACATTCCCTACAAGGGCGGCGCCCCCATGATGACGGACCTGATCGCCGGCCAGATTCAAATGGCGATCGAAACCAGCCCTTCGGCCGCGCCCCAGGTGCGCAGCGGCAAAGTCAAAGCACTGGCCGTCACCACCCTGAGCCGCTCTAGTGCCTACCCCGATGTGCCGACGCTCAATGAAGCCGGCGTGAAGGGATTCGACGTCACCACCTGGTACGCACTCATGGCGCCGCGCGGCACGCCACCGGCCATCACGCAACGCATGAATGCCGAGCTAGTCAAGCTCCTGAAGCTGCCCGACCTCAGGAAACGGTTTGAGGAACAAGGCGTCTCGGCCGGGGACATGACGCCCAACCAGCTGGCAGGCTTTATTCGCACTGAAACCGCCAAGTGGGTCAAGGTGGCCAAGGACTCCGGTGCCATTGCTGATTGACTTGTCTGGAGATGGCGCGTTCCAGCAGTCCGGACAGTGCCGCGCAACGACTGGCGCGCAGTCGTTAATGTCATCAGCGTGATGCCACGCAAAAAGATGTCATCCTGGTAGTTCACGCTGCATCCGGTGGAAAGTCCATTCCGGCCGCTGCGAAATGCTGACAGCAGTCACCCCACCGTCATAGCCGCAGCGCCTGGTTGTAGCCGGTCATCTCCAGATAGCCTACGCCCACGCGCTTGCCTTGGCTGTCCAGCAATTCGCTGAGGCCTTCCCAGTAAATCGAGCCGGTGGAGTTGCGGCTGTCCAGTTCCTGATTGTCGATCACGGCTGTTACGGTGTAAAAAGCCGTGGGGGTGTAAATACTCCATTGCACCGGGTAACTGGTTTGGGTAAGCGGGCTTTTCCAGCTTCGCACGGGTTTGAAGCTGACTTCGCCCGGACTGAAAATGCGTAACTCGCCTCTGGATGAGCGAAAAGAGCCGCCGTCCCATACTGCATTGCCGTCTTTGTCGCGCAGCCTGAAGGCGGTAAGGGCGCCTCCGTCGTCCAGGTTCATGCCGATCCAGTCCCAGCCCACGGCACGGGGATGCAGCAGTTCTTCGCTCCACTCATGGTCCAGCCAGGCCTTGCCGGTAACTTCAAAGCTTTGCCCCTTGACTTGCAGGCTTCCGCGCGTCGCCAGTTGGGGCTGGCTGTAGTAGTAGCTTGCCTGCTTTTCTTCAGGGCCTTTGCGTGACAAGCCCTGCTTGCCTTGAAGCAGTACGCTTTGCGTTTCCTCAAACTGCAGCTTGAGCGCAAAATCAGCAGCAGACAAATCGGCGCTGTAATTCCCACCCTCGGCTTTCAGCGACCAGTCGCGTAGTTTGATATTCATGTCCTGCTGGCTGGCAGACGCCACGCCAAAGCCTTCGCGTGCAATGCGCTGGTCATGCCAGAGCTTTTGCCCCCTTACATCGGTGATGGCTGCGTGTGCGAAGACCAGTTGCCTGGCTGCAAACTTCGACGTCATGCCTTGCGTGCCAGTAACCCGTGACCGGAAAAATGTGAGTTGAAAGCCAAACTCACGGTTGTCCGGTTTGACGGATGTGGCATGGCCGGTGATGTACCACCACTCGGTACGAAAGTCAGGGTGTGAGCCGCGGTCTTGCGGGAACGTCAGCGCCCTGGCAGTCAATGCGTGGGCTTGTCCTGATTCTCCCGCTGCGCCTGTAAACCCGGCAAGGCTGCCCAGCAAACTGCGCACCAGCAGATGGCGGCGCAGCGGGCTGTTCAGTAATTCACGTGTTTGCATCTCAGCCCACCAGCACTTTACATGGAAGGTTGGCTTCAATGCAGGCACTAGTGGTTCTGAGCCATGATTCGCTGAAAGTATGGGGAAGAGCCATGACCCCGATTCTCGCAGCAAGGTCGCCTCATGCCAAAGCAGGCTATTCGCAATACCCTTGGCGCATTGCGTTGTTGCGAATCACTTGTTTGGCCAGCCCCACAAGTGATACACGCCTGGCACCGCATCTTGAATCCAACGGCCAAATGCACAACCTATTTCAGAACAGACCCTAAGCTGACTTCATGGTAAAGACCTTCCGGAAATTCTTTTCACCGTAGAGGTCTGTAACAACATTTTTATGACAAAGATCAGTTCGAACTTACAAAACTTGCGCCAGCACGTAAGGTCAGTAATAAAAGCTGCAGATCTATGAGGCGCAGCTTCGTTTGAAGCTACACAGCCAGCATCACTATTGGCTGATCTTTTTTGCCTCTTCAACCTGGTATTCAAAATAGCGCTGAAAGCTGAAAACAATACTGGACATAAGTGCAATTGTGCCAAACAACAAGGCAAACACAACTGCTCCTATGGTCAGCCAGCTGGTGTGGCCGGCTGGGGCGTCAGGCGCGCCTGGATTGTGGAGTAAATTCCACTTTTCGGGCGACATCAAGCCGTAATAAATTGCGGTTAGCGCGGTTGAGGCCAGAGTAAAACCCAGCAAAGGCACCAGCACCCAGGCCAGGTGATCGTCCTGGCCATGAACCCTTACGCGTTCGACCCCATACCATCCCAGTGCGGCAACGATGGGATGCGCCCATGCCCACAGGTCGCTCCAGCCAAACAGGTACAGACGGTGCAGTCCGAGCTGTCCTCCAATGAAGGCAAGCCAGGCGGCGATTGTTTTGTTTTTTTGGGTAGGTGCATTCATGCGGGGGATTATGAGGTGGACAGTTCCAGTGGTGGCTGTGTATCGCCCAGGCCCAAAGTCTTTTGCATGATGACAATGTCGCGCCAGGCGCCGAATTTCCAGCCACAGGCATCGATTGTGCCGACCTGCGTGAAACCCACAGCCCGGTGTACACCGACAGACCCGGCATTGGCTGAATCACCCACAATGGCAATCACCTTGCGGATGCCTGCCGCTTCACAGCATGCCAATAATTCGGCCATGAGTGCACGGCCAAGACCTTTGCGATGCAGATCGGGCGCAAGATAAATCGAGTCTTCCACTGAATACCGGTAAGCCGGGCGTGGCTTGAACCAGTTGCCGTAAGCAAACCCGGCAATTTCCCCGTCCTGCACGGCGACCAGATAAGGCAGTCCCTTGGACAGCACATCGGCCCGACGCACAGCCATGTCGTTTGCGCCTGGAGCTTCGGTTTCAAAAGTGCCCGTGCCGTGGAGTACATGGTGGGCGTAAATGGCTGTGATGGCAGAAATATCTTCGTTGCAACTGGGGCGTATGAGGAACATGTCGAGCAGGAATCCAGGGTTAGATTTCAGGTATGACAAGAGAAGACATAGTCGATTTTTACTGAAAGCCGCGCGCGCTCGGACAGCGGGTTATAATCGCAGGCTTTGCAGCATTTCGCTGGCCGGGTGGCCATGTCGTGTGTCTCAAGCGCTGCAGGAATATTTGGGGTATTTTTACCCCGCCACCCAAGGATAAATCATGGTCGTCATCCGGCTTTCACGCGGCGGTTCCAAGCACCGTCCATTTTTCAATATTGTTGTGGCTGACAAGCGCGTTCGCCGCGATGGTCGCTTCATCGAGCGCATCGGTTTTTACAACCCGATTGCCAAAGGTGGCGAAGAAGGCCTGCGCATCGTGCAGGACCGTTTGACCCACTGGATCGGTGTGGGTGCCCAGGCATCTCCAACCGTTTTGCGCCTGATCAAGCAGGGCGGCGCCACGGTTGTTGCGCCTGCTGCTGCTGCTGTAGCTTAGCTGCTGCCTGATTTTCAGGGGTTTTTGATGCTGCCTGGCCTTCAACCGTCCCCGGGTTTGACCTCGTCAAGCCTGCCTGGCGACGCGCTTGAGGTTGGGCGGATTCTGGATGCGTGGGGTGTGAAAGGCTGGGTAAAAGTCCACCCGCACAGCACGGATCCGGAAGCACTTTTTTCAGCCAAATCCTGGTTTTTGCAGGTGCCCGATGCCAAGTTCCGACCTGGTTTCACTGCATTCTCTGGCACGGTTTCCTTGAATGTGGACGAGGCCAAAACGCATTCAGGCTCGGTCGTCGCCAAGTTCACCGGTCTTGATGACCGCAATGCGGCTGAAGCGTTGCGCGGGGCACGGATTTTTCTCTCACGCAGCAGCTTTCCCGCTGCCTCCACAGATGAATATTACTGGGTCGATCTGATCGGCCTGAACGTGGTCAATCGTGAAGGTGTGGCCCTGGGTTGCGTGCGTGATCTGATGGCCACCGGCCCTCACTCGGTGCTTTGTGTTGAATACGCCGACAGCCAGGAAGACGGCACGAGCACTACGTCCGAACGCATGATTCCTTTTGTCTCGGTGTATGTCGATGCAGTCGATATCGCCGGCAAATGCATCACCGTTGACTGGCAACCCGACTATTGAGGCTTGATTCTTCAGCGCGGCGCCTTGACGTATTCCGCCTTTCGCTTCCAGCGCGCAAAATAGTTTCCCATGCGCTTTGATGTCATCACCCTGTTCCCCGAGCTTTTTGTGCCGTTTCTCATCAGCGGCGTGACGCGCCGTGCCTACGAATCGGGCGTGGTTGAAGTCAAACTCTGGAATCCCCGCGATTTTGCCGAGGGCAGTTACCGCCGTGTAGATGACAGGCCGTTTGGCGGTGGCCCCGGCATGGTGATGATGGCCGAGCCGCTTACGCAGTGCCTCGAAAAACTTCGGGCCAACCGCTTGGCGTGCGGTGCTCCAGATGCGCCTACGGTTCTTTTTTCCCCGATAGGACAGGCGCTGAACCACGCGAGCGTGGAGCGCTGGTCAGCCAGCGTCGGCGCCGTGCTGATTTGCGGACGCTACGAAGGCCTGGACCAGCGCTTTATAGAGACCTATGTCGATCAACAGATCAGCCTGGGGGACTTCGTGCTATCGGGCGGTGAAATCGCTGCCATGGCGCTGCTGGACGCCGTTGCCCGGCTGCAGCCCGGCGTGTTGAATGACGAGGGCAGCCACCAGATGGACAGTTTTAATCCAGCGCTCGATGGCTTGCTGGACTGCCCGCATTACACCCGGCCGGAAGCCTGGCGCGGCCATTCGGTGCCGCCCATTTTGATGTCTGGCAATCATGCCCGGATTGAGCGCTGGCGACGCGAAGAGCGGCTGGCTTTGACCCAGCGCCAACGCCCTGAGTTGGTGCAGGTAGCAAGAATCGCCGGTCATTTGAGCGCAAGTGACGAGACCTTTCTGGCCGATCTGATAGAAAATCCGGACCAGGACGCGTGAATTGCTATAATCAAAGGCTTTTCGATCCTCTGGCGGCCACTGCAACCATCTGATTTGTCTCCGGATGAATCCATGGATTTGCGGTCTTTAGCGTAGCGCGTGAATGAACGAAAAAAGTTAGATGGAAAAATCATGAATCTGATCCAGACCCTTGAGCAGGAAGAA
>JAYWDL010000491.1:0-3126 GCA_043779865.1 Polaromonas sp. | reverse complement strand
AAGGCGATCGCCCAGGCGACCAAAACCCTGAAAAAAGACATGGCCAGCGCTTCGAAGACCGCGGGACCGCGATGGGAAGAATTCGAAGACAAAACCGGCGGTATTTTCGATGCGTGGCGCGACAAGGGCGGGCATATCGTGGCGCTGGCGGTCAAGGCGCTCGGGGAATGGAGCCAGCTCTTCGGCGATAAACTGGACGCCATGCTCGTCTACCACAGCGGCGAGGCCACGCACGGCGGCACCTTTGTCTGCATCGGCTGCGGCCATACCGTCAGCCTGAAGAAGCCGGGACACCTGCGGCCCTGCCCCAAGTGCCATAAAAAAGAATTCCGGCGCACGTGATCGCAAACCGCAGCGGGACGGCCCGAGTTTATACCGGTATGCGGCCGCTCACGCAGTTCATGGCTCTCGCGGCACTAAGACGTCCCTTTCGGGCGCCGCCCCGCCGGAACGTGGTTGCTCCTTCGCTTTCAGGCGGGAGCGGGGATCGGGTCGGATTCAGAAACCATCTCGTCGGCACCATCCCTCCCCCGACCTTCCCCTTGAAGGGGACGGAGTCGATCGCAGAGCGGCGCGCGCATGCCGGCATTCCAGGCGCCGTTATTGGCGCAGTGGACTTTGCCATGGCGCTTGCCCCTTCGAAATTCAAAAGAGCCCTATCTTGATGTTCAGGTCCGTGCGCCAACGCATCCAGTTGATCGGCCGTCTGCGGCAGATCCTGCGGGTGCTGGCGCGCCACGGCTTTTACCGGATACTGAAACGCCTCGAGCTGCATCGGCATTTGTCGCTGCTGGAACGCGTCCGCTATACCCGCCTGCATCAGCGGGACGACTACAACGCTGCGCTACACCTGCGCCAGGCGTGTGAAGACCTGGGGCCGACCTTCATCGAATTCGGCCAGTTGCTGAGCGGCCGGCCCGACCTGGTGCCCGAAACCTTTGTGCAGGAACTGCGCCGCTTGCTGGCGCACGCGCGGCCGGAGCCCTGGTCGGCGATTCAAGGCGTGCTGACCGAACAGTTCGGCGCTGCGCCAACGCCGTTCCGCAGCATCGAGCATCCACCGCTGGCGGCCGCCAGCATCGCGCAGATCCACCGCGCCACGCTGAAACGAGACAAGACGCCGGTGGTGCTCAAGGTGCAGCGTCCGGGCATTGACCGGCTCATCGCGGCCGATCTGGCGGTGCTGCGTCAACTGGCGCAGCTCGCGGAGAAATACCTGCCGGATAGCCGCGCCCTGAATCCCATCGACATAGTCGAGGAATTTGCGATTTCCATCGGCCAGGAACTGGATTTCATTCTGGAGGCGGCGAACACCGAGCGCTTCGCGCGCGCCTTCGCCGACGACGCCCATATCCTCGCGCCCCAGATCTACTGGGAATCGACCACGCCCAAGGTCCTGGTGATGGAGTACATCGACGGCATTCCGATCGACGAGATCGAGCGCCTGCGGCGCGCCCGCATTGACTGCAAACGGGTCGCCGAGCGCTTGCTGCGTGCCTACCTGAAACAGATTTTCCAATCTGGCTTTTTTCACGCCGACCCGCATCCCGGAAATTTGCTGGTGCTGCGCGGCGGGCGCATTGCGTTCATCGATTTCGGTCTGGCAGGACAGATTTCCCAGGACGAGCGGCGCGCCCTGGCGGAGCTGTTCAGCGCCATGCTGGCCGAAGACTATGAGCGCGTGGCGGCGCTGTGGCTGGACATCTCCCATGCCGGCGCCGACGTGGACCGGCTCGCCTTTCAACGCAAACTGGAACCGATCTTGCGCAGCCAGATGAATCAGCCGTATGCGCGCATGCGCCTGGGCGACCTGTTCCTGCAGATGGTACAGAACGGCACGCGCCACGGGCTCAAGCTGCCGCCCGAGCTGTTCCTGCTGTTTCGCACTTTCGCCCAGGTCGAGAGTCTACTGCGGCTGTTGCATCCCGGGTTCAACGTCGTCGCGCATTGCCGTGCATTCTCCGAAGAACAAGCGGCGGCGGCACGCGCCCCCGCACAACTGGTGGCGGCCACGCGCGAAGGGCTGGAACAATGGGCCAGCACTGCCTGGCGACTGCCGGGCGAGGTGGAAGAGCTGGTGAAAAAGATGACGTCCGACCGCCTTTCCATCGACTTCGTGCACCGCGGGCTGGAATTTCTCATCGGTGAGGTGGATCGCTCCAGCAACCGCATCGCCGTGGGACTCATCGTCGCCGCCCTCATCATCGGCTCCAGTCTCATCATTCTCGCGGGGACCGGGCCCACGCTGTGGGGGCTGCCGGTGTTCGGCCTGTTCGGTTTCACCACTGCCTTTATCCTCGGGGTACTGCTGGTATTGCTGGTGCTGCGGTCCGGGAAATACTGAGGCGGTAGGCGATGCCGCGTCAGCCCGACAGCATCACGTCAAAGCTTTTATCTGCGAAGGGCAACAGCTCAATGACACCTCATGGCGAGAGGCCATGAGGGTCGTGTAATCACGCAAATGCATCATTGCAAGATCTGACCCAATACTGTTAGATCAGGCCGTTTTTGAACCATTTCTGCGAACGCTATCGCAATGCGGATGATGGCGAAAAAGGCCTTAATCTAACAGCATTGAGATCTGACCCCGTGGTCCCCCTATGAGGGCATTGCGATCATGACGGCGCGCGAGGCGCTGGAACGGCTTGCGATTTAAGCTTGCAAGCTCAAAGCTCCGACAGTGATGGTAACGCTGTCTCGGCAGGCTATATCGGCGGGATTTGCATTCAAATAGGCCGTCTCTTCACCTTCGTTATGGGCTTGCAGCTATCAACTTGACAGCGTACTACGTGTGCAAAGGCGCAGGAATTGCTTCTCAATTGATAGCAAGTTTTTCCCATGGAATGTGCGGGGAAGGCCGGTTTTGTTCGCAGATTTATTGGTCTACGGCCCGACGAAGATTCTTGCAACTTGGGAGACCTGACACAATACTGTTCGGTTAGAATTTTTCCTGTCACAATCCGCCCATTCCCACAACGGAGCGGGCCATGGCAAGAACCAAAGCAGTGTTGGGCGAAGGAGCCCGGTTGAGCGACTACTTGAGCGCCAGCTTGCTGGCGCGGGTGTTCCCCGCCGAGACGGTCCATGCCGCGCTCGATGAGCACGGGCGCAACAGTCAGCGCATCC
>JAYWDL010000490.1:0-3126 GCA_043779865.1 Polaromonas sp. | reverse complement strand
ACATGGTCGAGCGGCTCAAGCTGGAAGACGCTCGCGAGTTCGTCAGCAGCTTTGATCGGCCCAACATCCGCTACACCATCGTCGAAAAAACCGACCCGGCGCGCCAGCTGCTGCGCTTTATCAAGACCGAGCACGACGCCGAAGCCGGCATTGTCTATTGCCAGTCCAGAAAGCGGGTCGAGGAAATCGCCGACATGCTGCACGATGCCGGCATCAAGGCGCAGGCCTACCACGCCGGGCTCGACGCCAAAGTGCGCCAGCAGCGGCAAGACCGTTTCCTGCGCGAGGACGGCATGGTGATGGTCGCGACGATTGCCTTCGGCATGGGCATCGACAAGCCGGACGTGCGCTTCGTCGCGCACCTGGACATGCCGAAGAATATCGAAGGCTATTACCAGGAAACCGGCCGGGCCGGACGCGATGGGCTGCCCGCCGACGCCTGGATGGTCTATGGCCTGCAGGACGTGGTGAACCAGCGCCGCATGATAGACACCAGCGAAGTTGCCAGCGAAGAGTTCAAGCAGGTGATGCGCGGCAAGCTCGATGCTTTGCTCACGCTGGCCGAGGGCACGCGCTGCCGCCGAGTCAGCCTGCTGGGCTATTTCGGCGAGGCTAGTCAGCCCTGCGGCAACTGCGACAACTGTTTGACGCCTCCCGCCGTCTGGGATGCCAGCGAAGCGGCGCGCAAGATGCTCAGCTGTATTTACCGGGTGCAGCAAAAAAGCGGCATCAGCTTTGGCGCCGGTCACCTGATGGATATTTTGCGCGGCAAGGCGACTGAAAAAGTCGTTCAATACGGCCATGACCAGCTCAGCACCTTCGGCATCGGCGCCGACTTGGCCGAGGCTCAGTGGCGCGGCGTGCTGCGCCAGCTGATCGCCACCAATCTGGTGCGAGTCAATGCCGAAGCTTTCAACACGCTGCAGTTGATGCCCGACGCCCGCCAGGTGCTCAAGGGCGAAGCCAGCGTGCTGCTGCGCCAGCAGGCGCTGGGCGGTAAAACCGAGCGGACCAGGCGCGGCGCAAAACCGGTGAAAACATCCGTCAAGGGAATGGCCGAGGCGCAACTGAACACCGGTGCGCGGGAACGGCTGGCGCGTCTTAAATCCTGGCGCGCCGATGTGGCGCGCGAGCACAACCTGCCCGCGTTCGTGATTTTTCACGACGCCACGCTGCGCGCCATTGCCGAGCAGGCGCCGCAAAGCCTGCGGGATTTGGAAGGTATCAGCGGCATGGGCGTGAAGAAACTGCAGGCGTATGGCGCCGAGGTGCTGCGGGTGATCTTGCCCCCCGATAAACGCATTCCATAGCTGATGGTCAAATTCAGACAGGGGAGATTACTAAAAGTGGGGTATCCGGATAAATGCGGTTGCTTAGTGGAACCGCTGGTTTGAGGCGGTTGTGGGTGCGGCATCCCACTTGGAACTTGCCGGATCACCCCATTTAGGGCGTTCCATGCCCGAAAACGGCTAAGAGGGCACCATATACCAATCGAAACCGCCCGTTTTGAGGTGGCTTGCGGAACAATTCCGTTCCATACAGGGCGCCGCATTTATCCGGATACCCCGCTTACGAAATGAGCAAACGCAAAGACGGACAAGCCCGAGGCATTCGGGTGGGCAATGAGCGCGTCAGAAAACTGATGCAGCGTCACGGCATCAAGGCAAGAGGCAGTATGTTGTTACCACCGACAAGTAAACACAAGCCACCCATTGCGCCGAACTTGCTGGATCGCGACTTCACACCCGAGGCCCAAACGCCAACCGCTTGCCTGTTCGCCGCATGGCGGCCAAGGTCAAAGCCGCGATTGACCGGGTGTGGAGCGGCTAAGGCGGTGGGCTGCGCTGGCACGAAGTTGCTATTTTTTTAATAGCTTCTTGCACATAGGCTGCATGGGCTAGAGGCCTATTTCATCTATAAAAATTTCTACCGTTAAAAAAGGCCTTGTCGGATCGTCGTCCGGACGATATCATGACAACTCAAAATACAAGGAGTAGTCATGTCAGCCGTAGTCCAATCCAAATCCGAGCGCATTGATGTGCGCGCAAGCGCGCCGGTGAAGCAACTGCTCCAGGAGGCTGCGCGTGCCGAACACAAGAATGTCAGTGAGTTTTTGCTGGACGCCGGTATTGTTGCCGCCAACCAGACCCTCGCCGGACGGCTGCGCTTTGAGCTGGCTCCAGACCAATGGGATGCATTCCAGGCCGCGCTGGACCAACCCGTTACACCGAAGCCCAAGCTCAAAAAGTTGCTCAGTGAGTCCGGGTTGCTGGGGTGAGTTTGAAGAAAGCGCCGCCTGAGTCTTACGATGCAGTCCGCAAACTGGTCGCCACCGACAGCGTCGATGGCTTTGACTGCGGGCAGCCAGCACTCAACCAGTACCTGCAGCGTTTTGCGCTGACCAACCAGAGGGCCAGCAGCGCACAGACCTATGTGAGTTGTAACGGCGGGGCCCTCGTTGGTTTTTACAGCCTGGCGGTGGGAAGTGTCGATGCAGAAAACGCTGCGCCCCGAGTGCTCAAAGGCATGGCGCGTCACCCAGTCCCGGTCATGATTCTGGCCAGGTTGGCCGTTGATGTGAACCATCAGCGCGTGGGTTTAGGGCGAGCGCTGCTTAAGGATGCCCTGTTGCGTACCGCTCAGGCAGCTGACATCGCGGGCATCCGTGCCTTGCTGGTCCACGCCAAGGATGACGTGGCGCGGCAGTGGTATTTGAATTGGGAGTTCGAGGCCAGCGCGACAGACCCATTCCACCTGTATTTGATACTCAAAGACTTGAAGGCCATCGTAGACGGCAAATAGTGAGCCTTCAACCGACCTCCCTACACAGACGCGCCAGCTTGGCCAAAATCGAAGCCAGGCAGTCCCTTGTCAACGCCAACCGGGAATTGATTCGCCGTATGGAGGCCAAGGTCAAAGCTGCGATTGACCGGGTGTGGGCGGCTAAGGCGACTGGCAGCATTGGGCCGCTTTTTGCTTTACCTCCCAAGACGCGACTTCAACCCTTCGATGCTCAGGACAGGCAACTCAGTACGAACGGCATTCGTCAAATTTGCTACTAATTTAATAGCTGTTTGTGACCGTATTCATTGGACGAGAGGCAAATATACCTATAAATTCTAAAAA
>JAYWDL010000489.1:0-3150 GCA_043779865.1 Polaromonas sp. | reverse complement strand
ATCCAGTTCGATGTGTTCATGTCGTGCGTGCGGCGGCGGTCGTCGCCGGTGTTCTTGCGCAGTTCCAGGAACTCCTCGATGTCGAGGTGCCAGGTTTCCAGGTAGGCGCAGACCGCGCCCTTGCGTTTGCCGCCCTGGTTGACTGCCACGGCGGTGTCGTTGACCACTTTGAGGAAGGGCACGACGCCCTGCGATTCGCCGTTGGTGCCCTTGATGTGGGCGCCCATGGCGCGAACCGGCGTCCAGTCATTGCCCAGGCCGCCGGCAAATTTGGACAGCAGGGCGTTTTCCTTGATGGCGTCGTAAATACCGCCCAGGTCATCGGGCACGGTGGTGAGGTAGCAGGACGACAGTTGCGAACGCAGGGTGCCGGCGTTAAACAGCGTTGGGGTGCTCGACATGAAATCGAACGACGAGAGGATTTCGTAGAACTCGATGGCCCGCTCTTCGCGGTTGGTTTCGTTCAGCGAAAGCCCCATGGCGACGCGCATGAAAAAAGCCTGCGGCAGTTCAATGCGCTGTTTGCGTACGTGCAGCAAGTAGCGGTCAAACAGGGTTTGCAGGCCAAGGTAGTCAAACTTCAGGTCGCGTTCCGGCTTGAGCGCCGCGCCCAGGCGAGCCAGGTCAAACTGCTGCAGTTTTTCGTCGAGCAATTCGTTTTTCACGCCTTTGGCAATAAATTCTGCGAAGTAAGCTGCATAGTGGATCGCCATGGCTTCCTGGCTGATTTCTTCGCCCAGAACTTCCTTGCGGATGGTGTGCATCAGCAGGCGCGCGGTGACATAGGTGTAATCGGGGTCTTTTTCAATCAGCGTGCGGGCCGCCAGGATGGAGGCTTTATAAACCTCTTCGATGGGAACGCCGTCATACAGGTTGCGCATGGTCTCCTGGACAATCGGGTCAGGTTTGACATCCGCCCCGAGGTTGGCACAAGAGGCCTTAATTAGCGCCTGCAGGTTGGCAATGTCGAGCGCCACCCTTTTTCCGCCATCGATGACATGCAGCAGCGGCGCAAGCGGCGTCTGGGCCTGCAGTTGCCGGGCGCGTTCCTGGTTGTGCTTTTCACGGTACAGCACATAAGCGCGGGCAATTTCATGGTGGCCGCCGCGCATCAGGCCAAGTTCAACCTGGTCCTGCACGTCTTCGATGTGAAAAGTGCCGCCGCTGGGGCGCGAACGCATCAGCGCACGCACAACGGTTTGGGTCAGGGTGTCAACCGTTTCGCGCACGCTGGCCGACGCCGCGCCCTGAGTGCCATGAACTGCCAGAAAAGCCTTCATCATGGCCACGGCGATCTTGTGGGGTTCGAACGCAACCACCGAGCCATTACGGCGAATGATCTGGTAATGGGAAAGTGTGCTGGGGGCTACGGGGACGTCGCCGTGGGCGAAATGATGGGTCGGAACGCCGGACGCAATGGGCACGGCATGGGATGCTGTTTGCATGATTTTCCTCTTTTGTTTTGCGGTGTTGGATAACGGGTCTGGTGTAGGGGTCAGGGCGGATTTGTTTCTGTAAAAAATCGATTCTGGCTATGAATTGATTCTTTTTCACAGAGACCGAATCACATCAGCCTGAATTATGGTTAGACACTATACATAGTGTATGCAGGCAGTGCAAGACACTACTGGTAGTGTATCGCCGACTGATGCCATTGTTACTTTTAGACGGTTTTATCGTTGATTGAATGACTTGACTGACCCGATAGCCGGCTTGAAGTGGTGTCAACGCTTGCTTCGATCAGGCTCCTGCAAATCAAACAAGGCACTGGTGCGGCTTGCCACAGGTTTTTGCCCGCAAATGCTGGCAGGAACTGGATCACCACAGTTTCGTGGAATGCTTCCCAACTCCAGAAATGCGTAAAAGTAAAGCGGCAGCAAAAATTAGTCTTTTTAGCCGACCAATGGAAAATACCGATCGGGTAATGCCAGTGAAGCTTGCAATATAGGCCAGTCAAAGCCTGGACCCGGATCCTGTTTGCGTCCGGGCGCGATGTGCTCATGCCCGGCAATGTGGGCAATCGGGTAGGTCTGAAGGAGCGCCGCGCACAGCCCGGTCAGGGTTTCGTACTGCAGCGCTTCGAAGGTGCTTCCTTCAAGGCCTTCCAGTTCAATGCCGATAGAGTCGTCATTGCACTGGCTGCGTCCGCGGTAGCAGGACTCGCCGGCATGCCAGGCACGGTCTTCACACGCCACAAATTGCCATAACGCGCCTGATCGGGTGATGAAAAAGTGCGACGAGACCTGCAGTCCCCGGATGTCCTGGAAATAGGGATGCGCGTGCCAGTCGAGCTGGTTGGTGAACAGGCGCTGGACGTTGCCGTTGCCAAACTCTCCGGGCGGCAGGCTGATGGAATGGATCACGATCAGGTCAATTTGTGCGTTGGCAGGGCGCGGGCCATGGTTGGGCGAAGCCAGTGCGCGAGCATAGCGATACCAGCCGTTGTGCCACAGCGCTGCACTGGCGGGCAAACGAATGGTCTCAGGCAAGGCCATCAAGCGCTTCAACGTCGTCGTCATTGCCTGGCGTGACAATCCCGAGGCGAGCGATGCGGTAGCGGATCTGGCGCAGGCTCAGGCCCAGTCTGGCCGCTGCCGCCGTGCGGTTAAAACCGGTTTCCTGCAGTACTTTGGTCAGGATCCTTCGCTCCTGCTGGTCCAGAAAATTTTGCAGGTTTTCCGGAACTTCCACAGGCTGCTCCGGCGGTGCATCGAAGTGCAGGCCGCTGTCTTCGCCCAATGCGACCGCGCGGTGCAAAATATTTTCCAGCTCCCTTACATTGCCGTTGAAAGGCAGCGAACGCAGTTGCTCCATGGCAGCACCCGTCAGCTCGGGCATGGGGAACCCTGACTCCTGACAGATTCTTGATAGCAGGGCATGGCAAAGCGCCGGCAAGTCTTCAAGCCGCTCGCGCAGCGCAGGTACCACGATTTCAATCACATTGAGCCGGTAGTACAGATCTTGCCTAAAGCGCCCGGCCAGTACGTCGGCAGACAGGTCTTTGTGTGTGGCGCTGACGATACGCACGTCTACCGTGTCTTCCACCGTAGAGCCAAGCGCCCGGACACTACGCTCTTGAATGGCCCGCAGGAGCTTTGATTGCATAGCCAGCGGCAAGTCGCCAATTTCATCGAGAAACAGGGTGCCGTT
>JAYWDL010000488.1:0-3151 GCA_043779865.1 Polaromonas sp. | reverse complement strand
CAATGCTGCTGGGCTGGCGAGTCTGGCATCGCTGGGGTCTGTCTCAGCGTCCGGTCTCGGCAAGACCTATGGCAGGTGTGCGCTGACGACTTTGCATGCTATAAAAAGAGTAGCTATGTGCGCCCGTATTACAAGCGCAATGCCCGCTTTTTATCATGAAGATCAGTTATTCCATTTCTACTTCAACGCGATAGGTCGTTGCCCCGCCTTGCCGTGCTACAGCACTGTCTGCGGCGATGCGCCTACTCTCTCATTGAATTAGAAATGGAATTACAGGTCATGACACCTGGGCGGAAGACAGCGGCAGTAGCTTTTCGCCCCGGAAAGTGTCGGTAGCCGTTTCGCGCATCCGGATAAGCCGGGCGTTCTCTTTATCCACCAGAACTTCCGCAGCCCGACCGCGGGTGTTGTAGTTGCTGGCCATGCTCATGCAATAAGCCCCTGCTGACATCACTGCCAGTTGATCGCCAGCGACAACATTGAGCATGCGGTCACGGCCAATCCAGTCGCCGCTTTCGCAAACCGGGCCCACCACGTCATAAACCGCCTCGGCAGACGCTGCGTCCTTGCTTGACAGGTCGACCGGGACGATGGCATGAAAAGCCTGGTACATGGCGGGACGCGGCAAGTCGTTCATGGCGGCGTCGATAATGCAGAAATTTTTCTGCTCGCCAGGTTTGACGTACAGCACTTCGGAGATGCAGATGCCTGCATTGCCAATCAGGGAGCGGCCGGGCTCAATCATCAGTTTTTTGCCACCATAGCCGCGCGCGTCCAGCTTGACCAGCAGTTGCCGCCAGAGCGCGTCCGCTTCGGGCGGCATGTCATGGTTGTAATCGATTCCCAGCCCGCCGCCGAAGTCGATGTGTTCGAGCGCGATGCCTGCTCCTTCAACCGCCGCTACCAGGTCGAGCACCCGGTCCATGGCGTCCAGGTAGGGAGTGACCTCGGTGATTTGGGAGCCGATATGGCAATCTATTCCAATGACCTGCAGGCCTTCAAGTGAAACAGCATGCTGGTAAAGGCGCAGAGCGTCCTCATGAGCGACGCCAAACTTGTTACCTTTCAGGCCTGTAGAAATATAGGGATGGGTTTTGGGATCGACATTTGGATTGACCCGAATGCTCACCGGTGCGCGCATCTTCATCGTGTTTGCTACCTCCGAAAGCACATCCAGCTCGGCTTCGCTTTCGACATTGAAGCAGCCAATGCCTGCGGCAAGGGCCTGGCGCATCTCGGCGCGTGTTTTGCCAACACCTGAAAAAATAACTTTTTTGACATCACCGCCAGCGGCCTGTACGCGCTGCAACTCGCCGCCCGACACAATGTCAAAACCGCACCCTGCCCGGGCAAATACCTGCAGCACTGCCAGCGAAGAGTTGGCCTTCATGGCATAGCAGATCTGCGCATCGCGTCCTGCAAAACCGCGCTGGTACGCCGCCAGTGCTGACAGCATGGCCGCTTTTGAATAAATAAACAGCGGCGTTCCGTGTGTCCGGGCCAGTTCACTGACGCGCACGTCTTCGGCAAACAGTTCGTTGCCTCGGTAAGAAAAATGGGGGTGACCGGGAAGAATTTGGGATGTCATGGACAGGCAGGTTGTAAACGTTGCAGGGGGGGACGAATTTTGAAGCGCAGCAGCCGGCAGGCTCTGAGCATTTGAATGAAGGGCGCCGGCCGTTCGCGTTCAGATTTCCGGATGCGCGACGGCTGCCTAAAACATGGGCACTGCGCAGAGGAAGTACCAACCCACAAGTATGGCTCTATCGGGCGGCCGAGACAGGCAAGACCGGAATCGTTACTGCAGGCGGCGCTTCGGAAAGGCTGGGAAGCACCACCATAGAAGGCGGCACTTTAGGCGGCACCGGAAGAAAAAGCGGGCCTTTCTGGCCGCAACCGCCCAGCGCTGCCGCGCCAACCATGGCAGCAACAAGACCATGCCTGCCGGACAAGGCATAAAGCCGGCCTAAAATTCGAAGTGGAAAAACCATAACAGGATTGTAATGACGGACCTTGAATACCAGAACCTGGCCGAAAGCGTGCTCAAGGCGATCGAGATGACGTGCGACCGGCTCAATGACGAGACCGATGTGGACATTGACAACCAGCGCACCGGTGGCATGGTCACGCTGGTATTTTCCAACCGCAGCCAGATCATCATCAACCTGCAAAAACCGCTTCAGGAAATCTGGATGGCGGCCAAAGCGGGCGGATTTCACTACAAATTCAGCAGCGGCCAGTGCCAGTGGACCGATACGAAGGACGCGAGCGAGTTCTTTGCCAATTTGTCGCGCTATGCGAGTGAACAGGCTGGCCAGCCTCTGCTGTTCAAGGCATTGGCGTAATGCCTGGGGCTAAAAAAACCAGGACTCAAACGGTGCCACCGTCAACTGGCAGCCCTTGACTAGTTTTTGAACAGGTCCAGAATCCGTTTCTTTTCATCGGAGGGGGGCAGCACCTGAATGCCGCCTCCCGGCACAGGCAGGCTGGATGATGGCTCCGCACTGGAAGCTCCCGATTCCTGCTGCATGCCCACGCTGCTGATACCCGCACCCCTGGCGTACTCGTCGTAATACCATTCACCGTTGATATTCACCACGCCTTCAGGCGGCGGATATTCAGTCACTGGAACACCTTTGAGGGCGTACTCCATGAAATTGATCCAGATTGGCAGGCTCAGGCCACCGCCGGTTTCCCGGTCGCCGAGTTTTTTCGGTGTGTCGTAACCCATCCAGACCGCTGCCGTGAGCGTGGGCTGAAAGCCTACAAACCAGGTATCAATCGAGTCGTTGGTGGTGCCAGTCTTGCCGAAAATATCGGGCCGCTTGAGGGTTGCCTGCGCCTTGGCGGCGGTGCCCGAACGAGCCACTTCCTGCAGCAAGCTGTCCATGATGAAGGCATTGCGGGCATCAATGCCCCGTGTTGACTCGCTCAGTTTTGGAGGGGGCGTTTCCAGCAGCACCTTGCCGCGCTGGTCGGTGATTTTGGTAATCAGATACGGGTTGACGCGGTAACCGCCATTGGCAAAAACCGAATAGCCCGTCGCCATTTGCATGGGTGTCACCGAACCAGCGCCCAACGCCATGGTCAGGTAAGCCGGGTGTTTGTCCGCATCGAAGCCAAAACGGGTGACCCATTCCTGAGCGTATTT
>JAYWDL010000487.1:0-3151 GCA_043779865.1 Polaromonas sp. | reverse complement strand
TTCGCGATGGGCTGCAATGCGGGCCAGATGGCGGGCTCGAACTGCCAGCGCGGCAGCTTGAAGCCCCGGCGCAAGTTCGACACGCCAATGCAGCGCCCACTTTTAATCCAGGCGTTGACCGTCACACGGCTGGTGCCTGCCAGTTCGGCAGCTTCATCAGTGGTGATCATGTCGGCGGCCTCCATGCGGTCGCGGCGGTACTGCACGCCCGAGCGCAACAAGGCCGCTGTCTGCGTTGCAGAGGCATAAGGACTGTCGTTCGCTTCATGGCGGGGCTGAGCGGTTTTAGTGGCAAACGGTGAGTGTATGGTTAGGGTGTTCATGCGTTGACTCTGAAAAAAATGCGCTTTAGGGCGCGTTACGCAGGTTGGCCTTGCTGGACCAGAAAAAGCCGCTCAACCGAGTACAAACCACGCTGCCGGCTCTCGAGCGCAGCAAAGGTCGCATCAACAAGCGATGTTTATGCAAGCTCATGAAAGCCACCATCCGACTTCCCGCTTGATGCATCTCACAGACGTAAAGGCAACTCTCAACGTCGCCACTATGACCAGCATTTGCGCCATGAACCGCCAAAAACGCCTGCCTCATGGCGACCGCGATCTTGTGGGGCTCGAACGCCACCGCTGCACCATTGCGACGAACGATTTGGTAGTGAGCCAGAGGCTGCGTATCTGCGGAGTCGATTTCATCCCAAGTAAGCATTTAAGCCTCCAGGTTGCATGAACCGCACCGACGCGGAGCGATCAACATGCTGACGAAATTCTAGTTAACTTCGATTGATTCGTCAATCTTGATTAATTGGTTAATCTCGTTAACAAAAATCACTCAAACAGCACGAAGTATTGAATGGTTGTAAAACACCCGGTCGACATAAAAATCCTTGCTCTCGGTGCTGATGCGCTGCTTCCGCGCCACAAAACGCAAAGCCTTTGCCCAGTTCCAGCAAAAACGCCTGCAGCTTGTCCATCAAACCCTGTTCCAGGTCGGATTCCAGCAAACGCCCGGTGCCCGGCAGGCCCAGAAACTCCAGCAGTACCAGGTCGCGGACAAATTCGCGCGGCGTCTGACTCAAGGGCGCCAGCAAGGTGCTGGCTTTTGCCGCCACGGCGGCCTTGTCCTGGCTGGCCAGCAGGCGCTCGTAATACAGCGTGCTGATCTGCCGCTCCAGCGCGCGGGAACAATGGATCAACGACAACCATTTGAAGCAGGCGGATGCGGCAGAGATCCTGATGGTGTCGCGGCCCCGCGTGTCAGATGTGGTGAACATGAAGGCCAGCAAGTTCACCATAGACACGCTGGTCACCATACTGAGCCGTATCGGCAAACCGGTGCGGCTGGCGATTGGTTAAAAGCCTGTTTTACTTGCTATGAATTAAATAGCTGCATGCGTACACCCAGAAAGCACTAGCGGCCTAAAATGCTTACAACTACCCCGAAACTTCCAACACAACTTCACACAGCCACCTGCACCACCACCCGGTCCCGCTCAATGATGTTGCGGAACGCGGCGCTGGTGGAGGCCCAGTCCACCAGATCCACGCGGATCGGCAGGTCTGATGTCTCGAACGCGTCGGTGAGGGTGGCGAGTTGTTCAAGTGACAGGGGTTGGCGGGTGATCAGTGCCAAATCAAGGTCAGAGTACGGTTTAGCCGTGCGCCTGGCTCGCGAACCAAACGCCCACACCTCAACGCCGGGAGCTTGCTCGCGCAGGATGCGCAAGACGTCGGCCCAGTCGCAGGGGGCTATCTCGATGGGCGGCTCGCCGGTGGGCGCTTCGTTATTCATAAGGCGCTCATGGCTGGGCGCTGCGGCGGGTTAGCGCTTGCAACAGGGCTTGGGCTTCTGCCAGAAAATCAGGGGCGATGGCGAACACGGCCTCGGCTTTGGCGGCGTCGTAGGTGTGGCTGCTGTCGGTGCGGGCCTGGCGGTAGGTTTTCCATTGGCGCCAGTCCGAGCGCAACAAAGCGCGCTCATTGCCCAGCCGGATCAGGTTTTGAAAAGTGCTGGTATCCATGTCAGCAGGGCTGGCCTCGGTTTCCTCCAGATAGCGTTTGAGCATTTTCCAGCTGAGTTCATAGGTGAATTCAAAACACTGGATGACCGAGTTGCGCAGTTGCTCACGCAAACCAGGGTCTGCCAGTGCGGCTGGCGAGTGGGCATAGGCCAGGCTTTTTTCAAGCTGCGCAATGGCGCTGCCCAATGGGGTGTAGTCGAGGCGCATGGCGGGGCTTTCTGGAGAGGTTCGATTGAATTGTGCAACAGCCGGTCGCACGTCAAAAGCCAAACTTCAAGTTACCGCAATTCGCTACAAAATGCATAGCTGCTTACGAGCATCCCACAAGCGCTAGCGGCCTAAAACCTTGTCAATTAGTGCGTGTCGCACGGCAAGACGGGGCAAGGACCTATCGCATTGAAGTAGCAATGGAATTACTTCTTCTTTTCCAGGAAAGGCGTCAACAGATCCATGGGAAGCGGAAAGATGATGGTCGTGTTCTTGTCGGCGCCTATCACCGTCAATGTTTCCAGGTAACGCAATTGAATCGCCTGCGGCTCCTGCGAAAGTATCTTCGCCGCCTGGAACAGCTTTTCGGCAGCCTGCAGTTCGCCCTCGGCATGGATGACCTTGGCGCGCCGCTCGCGTTCGGCTTCGGCCTGGCGGGCAATCGCCCGGATCATGGATTCGGTCAGGTCGACCTGCTTGATCTCGACGTTGGCAACCTTGATACCCCACGAGTCGGTTTGCGCATCGAGCGCCTGCTGGATGTCCGCGTTCAGTTTCTCCCGCTCAGCCAGCATATCGTCGAGCTGGTGCTTGCCCAGCACGGATCGCAGCATGGTCTGCGCGAGCTGGCTGGTGGCGTTGAGGTAATCGACGACCTGGATGATGGCCTTTTGCGGATCGATGACGCGCAGGTAAACAACGGCGCTGACTTTGACCGACACGTTGTCGCGCGAGATGACGTCTTGCGTCGGCACCTCCAGCACCACCGTGCGCAGGTCCACGCGCACCACCTGCTGGATGATGGGGATGATGATGACCAGCCCCGGCCCCTTGACCTGCCAGAAGCGCCCGAGGGTGAAGACCACGCCGCGCTCATACTCCCGGAAGATGCGCACCGCATTGAGCAGAAATACCACGGCCAGCACCACC
>JAYWDL010000486.1:0-9025 GCA_043779865.1 Polaromonas sp. | reverse complement strand
AAAAGGCCATGCAGACCGTCAGTCACAGCTGCTGTCGCCGCCACATCCGCCTTGCGCGAACGCTCGTAGCGGCGCAGCAGCTTTTCGTCACCCAGCGCACGCCAGTATTCTCGCGCGGCGATCACCCCGGCCAGGCTGGCGGCATCGGCCAGCCCCAGATTCAAGCCTTGCCCCGCCAGCGGATGCACCGTGTGCGCCGCATCGCCCGCCAGCGCCCACCCAGGGCCGACCCAGCGCGCGGCATGTGACAGGCTCAGTGGCCAGGCTGCGCGTTCGCTCGTCAGATGCAGCGCGCCCACCTGTTGACCGCAATCGATTTGCAGCGCGGCACAGAACGCCTCGCCAGAAAGTTTTTGCAGCGCGCTGGCCCGCTCCACAGAGACTGACCAGACCAGCGCCAAAGAGTTCCCGTCCGGCCCGCCCAGCGGCAGAAGCGCCAGCACATCGCCGCCGGCAAACCACTGCCGCGCCACACCGTGATGCGGCTGGCTGGAGACCAGTCGGGCGGCAATGGCTTCTTGTGCGTACGACTTGATGACCACCTGCGCACTCAATTCATTTCGACTGCTGCTTTTTTGGCCTTCACAGATCACCGTGAGCGCGGCGGGCGGGGCTTCATCGACGATTTCAATGTGCGGCTGGTAACGCGTGGCCTGGCGCAGTTGTTGCTCCAGTTCAGGCACGTCAACGATCCATGCCAGCGCTGGGCTGCCCGAATCGCCTGTGGCGCTTTGGGGCAGGCTGCGGGCGTTGAAGTCGAGCTTGCCGCCGCTGTCGCCCCGCACCTGCATCTCAAGCACCGGCGTTGCAAACGCGGGCTCGGGCCAGGCGCGCAAAGTTTGCAGCAGCGTGCGTGACGCGCTGTTAAGGGCATAGGCGCGCACATCAGCAGGCGCAATTTCTGGCGACTGCAGTGTCTGTGGCGGGGCGACCAGCGCCACGCGCAAACGCTCGCGCGCCAGCAGCAAGGCGAGCGTGTGGCCCACCACACCGCCGCCGCGAATACAAACATCAAAGGTCTTGGACATGCCCCATTTTAGGAGGCAGTGCAAAATCACGGTTTTGACGGGTGAGCGGAAGTACGGCTGAACCAGCCAGCCCGCACCCGATTGAAATTTAGCTTTGACAAGAAAGGGACAAGATGTGAGTGATTCATTGAACGAAACCCTGACAGGCGCCGCTTGCGGTGGACTTGCCGATTCGCCTTCCGACCTGGCAGCCAGCATTTCACGGCTGTACGTGTACCCGGTCAAATCCTGCGGCGGCGTTCAGGTGAAAGAAGTGCTTTTGACCGAAACCGGCCTGGAATTTGACCGCGCCTGGATGGTGGTGGACGCCAGCGGACGCTTCCTGACGCAGCGCGAACTGCCCCGCATGGCGCTAGTCAAGCCGCAACTCAGGCATTACGAGATGGTGCTGCGCGCCCCCGGCATGCTGGCGCTGCACATCGCACTCGACCAGGTGGAAGCGCCCGTGCGGGTACAGCTCTGGAAAGACGAGGTGGCGGCCTATGACATGGGGCCGATAGCGGCGCAGTGGTTCACCGACTTTCTGGGTATTACGGCGCGCCTGGTGCGGTTTGACCCCGAGCAAAAACGCATCTGCAGCCTGCATTGGACGGGCGGCATCGAAGCGCTCAACCAGTTCAGCGATGGTTACCCAGTGCTGGTCATCAGTGAAGCCTCGCTTGAGCATTTCAATGAAAAGCTCATCGCCAAAGGGCATGCCGCTGTCGGCATGGAGCGCTTTCGGCCCAACATTGTGCTGGGCAGTCCCGCAGATGGCCCTGAACTGGCGCCGCACGATGAGGACCGGCTCGACCTGCTGCAAATCGCCACGGGGCAGGGCTGCGTGCTGCTCAAGCCCGTCAAGCCGTGTCCCCGTTGCCCGATTCCGAATATCGAACCAGCAACCGGCGTCAGCAGCCCGGAGGTCGGTGACATGCTGCAAAGCTACCGCCAGGATCCACGCCTCAATGGCGCAGTGACGTTTGGCATGAATGTAATCGTGCTGCAGGGCGTTGACCACTTGCTCAAGGTCGGCCAGCTTGTCGGCGCCAACTACCGCTTTGAGTGATCCGGCCCGACATTGCCGCTATGGAATACACTTGCCTCCCTGTTTTTGAAGGTCTGTCATGAGTTTGAAGTGCGGCATCGTAGGCTTGCCTAACGTCGGAAAATCCACCCTGTTCAATGCGTTGACCAAAGCGGGCATCGCTGCGGAAAACTACCCTTTTTGCACCATTGAGCCCAATGTGGGGATTGTGGAAGTGCCAGACGCCCGGCTGGATGCACTGTCTGCCATCGTCAGCCCGCAAAAGGTTCAGCGTGCGATTGTCGAGTTTGTGGACATTGCCGGTCTGGTCGCTGGCGCCAGCACCGGCGAGGGCCTGGGCAACAAGTTTTTGGCCCATATCCGTGAAACCGATGCCACCGTGAACGTGGTGCGCTGCTTTGAAGATGACAACGTGATTCACGTCGCCGGCAAGGTCGATCCGATTTCCGACATTGAAGTGATCCAGACCGAGTTGTGCCTGGCCGACCTGGCAGCGGTTGAAAAGGCCCTGCACCGGGTAACCAAGCTGGCGCGCTCGGGCGACAAGGAGTCCATCAAGCTGGTGGCGATCCTGGAGAAATGCCAGGCCGCCCTCAACGAGGCCAAACCCGTGCGGACTATTGCCTTCAGCAAGGAAGAGCAGCCGCTGCTGGCGCAGTTTTTCCTGATCACCGCCAAGCCCGCCATGTTTGTCGCCAACGTGGCTGAAGACGGTTTTGAGAACAACCCTTTCCTGGACCGCCTGAAGGCTTTTGCCGCCGCGCAAAATGCGCCCGTGGTCGCCATCAGCGCCAAGATGGAAGCCGAAATGGCGGAAATGAGCGATGAAGACCGCCAGATGTTCCTCGAAGAGCTGGGCCAGACCGAGCCGGGCCTGAACCGCCTGATTCGCGCCGCCTACACGCTGCTGGGGCTGCAAACCTACTTCACCGCCGGCGTAAAGGAAGTGCGCGCCTGGACCATCCACGTCGGCGACACCGGGCCGCAGGCGGCTGGCGTGATTCACACCGATTTCGAGAAGGGCTACATCCGCGCCCAGACCATTGCGTTCGAGGACTTCGTCGCCTTCAAGGGCGAGCAGGGTGCCAAAGACGCCGGCAAGATGCGCGCCGAAGGCAAGGACTATGTTGTCAAGGATGGCGATGTGATGAACTTTTTGTTCAGCTCCTGAGCGGAGCTTTTTGGCCAAGGCCGGACAAATGCCGGTGCAAGCTTGGGTTTTCAAGCTTTTTTGGCATGTTGCGCAATAGCTGCCTGCGCATGCAGCTATTTATTTGATAGCAACCAGTTTTTATTTCAACCGGACTCACCAGGACACCGCTGCCATGACTGAACCGGTACGACTCGCCAAACGCCTTGCCGAAATGGTGCCGTGCTCACGCCGCGAGGCCGAGCAGTATATCGAAGGCGGCTGGGTCACCGTCGATGGCGTGGTCGTGGAAGAGCCCCAATTTCGCGTCCAGAATCAGGCCATCGTGCTGTCGCCCGACGCCAGCCTGCTGGCGTTGACGCCGGTGACCCTGCTGCTTCACAAGCCTGCGGGTTACGAAGCCGGTGACACGGCCAGTGCTGCAGGAACTAAAACCGCTGCCCAGTTGCTGTCGGCGGCCAACAGGTCGCCTGCCGACCGCTCAGGCATCCGGCCGCTGAAAAAACATTTTTCCGACTCGGAACTGGTCACGCCGCTGGCCACACCGGCCAGCGGCCTGGTGGTTTTTACCGGCGATTGGCGCGTGGTGCGCAAACTGCGGGAAGATGCCCGCGTGCTCGAGCATGAGGTGATTGTCGAAATCAGTGGCGAGATCAAGCCTGGCGGCCTGGAGCGCCTGAACCGCATTGACCACGGCTTTACCTTCAAGGGTGCGCTGTTGCCGGCGGCCAAGGTGAGCTGGCAGAGCGAGGCGAGGCTGCGTTTTGCGCTCAAGGGCGAGGTGCCCGGGCAGATTGCCTATATGTGCGAAAGCGTTGGGCTCAAGGTCGAGGCCATGAAGCGCCTGCGCGTCGGCCGCCTGTCCTTGAGCCAGCTACCGCCGGGCCAATGGCGCTACCTGTTGCCGAACGAGCGGTTTTAAGCGCCAATGATGCCCGGAAACGCCCAGATCAGGCTGCCGGTCATCAAGAAATAGCGCATGAACTTGCCAACCGCCATATAGGCCAGGCAAGGCCAGAAGGGGAACTTGAGCCAGCCGGCTACCGCGCAGAGCGGGTCGCCGACGCCGGGCAACCAGGCCAGCAGGCAAGCCTTGGGGCCGAGTTTTTCCAGCCACCGGATAGCGCGGCCGTGATGGCTTGAATGGGTATATTTGTCGGCCACCTGGTGCGCGCCGTAGCCCATCCACCAGTCCAGCGCGCCGCCCAGCGTGTTGCCGACGGTGGCGACCAGAACGGCAGGCCAGAACATGGCCGGATTGAGCTTGACAAGACCAAACACCACCGGCTCTGAGCCCAGCGGCAGCAATGTTGCCGAGATGAAGGACACGACAAAGACGGTGCTGAGTCCAAATTCAGGCAGGGCGAGCAATTCGATCAGGTGTTGTATCCAGGCTTCCATGGGGCTTGAGTATATTGAGAAAGAGCAAGCGGGCCGCCAGTAAATTTCCGGCCGGGCGTTGATAAATTCCCGGCCGGATTTCAATTGCTGAAATTTTGGGCAGTTACAATCATGCCTCCTTTTTCAGCAACCCCAGGATTCCAACTTTCATGAACATCGGCCGCCATGCCCTGGCAAACAACGTATTTGTCGCGCCCATGGCCGGTGTGACGGACCGGCCCTTTCGCCAGCTCTGCAAAACGCTGGGTGCTGGCTATGCGGTCAGCGAGATGGTGACGTCGCGCCGTGATTTGTGGAACACCCTTAAAACGTCTCGCCGCGCCAACCATGAAGGCGAAGGCGCGCCAATTTCAGTGCAGATTGCCGGTACTGACGCGCAAATGATGGCGCAAGCGGCGGCTTACAACGTTGACCGCGGCGCGCAGATCATCGACATCAACATGGGTTGCCCGGCCAAGAAAGTCTGCAACAAATGGGCCGGCTCGGCTTTGATGCAGGACGAAACGCTGGCGCTTCAAATTATTGAGGCCGTGGTGGCTGCCTGCGCGCCGCACGGCGTTCCGGTGACGCTCAAGATGCGCACCGGCTGGGCGCAGAGCCACAAAAATGCCTTGACGATTGCGCGCGCCGCTGAAAACGCCGGCGTGCAGATGGTCACCGTGCATGGCCGAACCCGCGAGCAGGGCTACAAAGGCTTGGCCGAATACGACACGATTGCTTCGGTGAAGTCGGCTTTGCGCATTCCGGTGGTTGCCAATGGCGACATCAGCAGCCCTGAAAAGGCCCGTGATGTGCTGGCTTATACCGGCGCCGATGCCGTGATGGTTGGCCGCGCTGCCCAGGGCCGGCCCTGGATTTTCCGCGAGATCGTGCATTTCATGGCCACTGGCACACACCTCGCGCCGCCCCTGGTGGCAGAAGTAAAGCGCCTGCTGCTTGATCACCTGCTCGACCATTACGCTTTGTACGGCGAATTTACCGGCGTGCGAACGGCTCGCAAGCACATCGGCTGGTATGTGAAAACCTTGCCGGGTGGCGAAAGGTTTCGGGCGCAAATGAACCTGCTGGACGACTGCAAAGCGCAGCTTCAGGCGGTTGGCAACTTTTTTGATGGACTGGGCGACCAGATGGACCGTATCCCGGCCGGGACCGACAGTGAGAGTGGAACGGCAGTGGAAGCCATAAACAACGATAAAAATCAGGAAGAAGCTGCGGCATGAGCAAAAATCACATAGAAGAGTGTGTACGCAACAGTCTGGAAAGCTATTTCACGGACCTTGGCGGCACCGAGCCGGGCGGCATGTACGACATGATGGTCCGCGTGGTGGAAAAACCCCTGCTCGAAGTTGTCATGCAACACGCCGAGCAAAACCAGTCACGCGCCGCCGCATGGCTGGGCCTGAACCGCAACACCCTGCGCAAAAAGCTGGTTGAGCACAAGCTCATCAAATAAATCAATTTCCCTTCAGGGCGGCATGGCCGACCCTTAATACAGAAGACAATAATGAACGCTCTGATTTCCGTTTCCGACAAAACCGGCATCCTTGAATTTGCCCAGGCGCTGCATGCGCTCGGCATCAAGCTGCTGTCCACCGGCGGCACGGCCAAACTGCTGCTTGACGCGGGCTTGAGCGTGACCGAAGTGGCGGAACTCACCGGCTTTCCGGAAATGCTTGATGGCCGCGTCAAAACCTTGCATCCGAAAGTTCATGGCGGGCTGCTGGCCCGGCGCGACCTGCCCGAGCACATGGCAGCACTGCAAGCGCACGGCATTGACACCATCGACCTGCTGGTGGTCAATCTTTACCCGTTTGAAGCGACGGTGGCCAAGCCCGGCTGCACGCTCGAAGACGCGATTGAAAACATCGACATCGGCGGCCCGGCCATGGTGCGCTCGGCGGCCAAGAACTGGAAGGATGTCGGCGTGCTGACCGATGCGTCGCAATATGCCGGTGTGCTGGCCGAACTCAAGGACGACGGCAAACTGACGGATAAAACGAAGTTCGCCCTGTCGGTGGCCGCATTCAACCGCATCAGCCAGTACGACGGCGCAATCAGCGACTACCTTTCCAGCATCCAGCCGGACGGCAGCCACAGCCTGTTTGCAGGCCAGTCCAACGGTCGTTTCATCAAGGTGCAGGACTTGCGCTACGGTGAAAATTCGCACCAGCAGGCCGCGCTGTACCGCGATCTGTACCCCGCACCGGGCTCGCTGGTTACCGCCAGACAGCTGCAGGGCAAGGAACTTTCATATAACAACATCGCCGATGCCGACGCCGCCTGGGAATGCGTCAAGAGCTTTGATGCGCAGAAAGACGGCGCTGCCTGCGTCATCGTCAAGCATGCCAACCCCTGCGGCGTGGCCGTGGGCGCGGATGCGCTGGAGGCTTACAGCAAGGCTTTCAAGACTGATCCCACGTCGGCATTTGGCGGCATTATTGCGCTGAACTGCACGCTGGACGAGCGCGCAGCGCTACAAATTTCGAAGCAGTTTGTGGAAGTGCTGATGGCGCCTGGCTTCACGCCCGAGGCGCTGGAAGTCTTCAAGAGCAAGGTCAATGTGCGGATTTTGCAGATCGACCTGCCGCCCGGCGGCGACACCGCCTGGCAGCAGGGCCGCAACCTGATCGACGTCAAGCGCGTCGGCTCGGGCCTCCTGATGCAAACCGCCGACAACCATGAGCTGGCATTGACTGACTTGAAGGTGGTCAGCAAACTGCAGCCCACACCGGCGCAGCTGCAGGATTTGCTGTTTGCCTGGAAAGTCGCCAAGTTCGTCAAGTCCAACGCTATCGTGTTTTGCGCTGGCGGCATGACGATGGGCGTGGGCGCCGGCCAGATGAGCCGGCTGGACTCGGCCCGCATTGCCAGCATCAAGGCCCAGCACGCCGGCCTGTCGCTGCAGGGCACGGCAGTTGCCAGCGACGCTTTTTTCCCGTTCCGCGACGGGCTCGACGTGGTGGTGGATGCGGGTGCGAGCTGCGTCATCCAGCCCGGCGGCAGCATGCGCGATGACGAGGTGATTGCCGCCGCCAACGAGCGCGAGGTGGTCATGGTGTTGACCGGCGTTCGGCATTTCAGGCATTAAAAAGGCCTGTAGTCCATGTTCTACGAGCGCAAAAAGCTATCAAAACCGTAGCTAAATCGTACTGGCTTATCGAACTCGGCAGTCAGTCGGGTTGTAATGCGATCATGGCCGCGCACGAAGATCAAGCACTTGCTGGACTTGGGCGTAAGCCTGAAGATGTCGATCCAGCATGGTGTCAGCAGCAAGAGCTACTGGCACATGGCGAGAAATCCTGCGGTGCAGCAGGCAATCTCCAACGCGTGGTTAAAAGCACAAGGCCTGCGCAGTGTGAAAGACCTTTGGTGCAAGGCCCGGGGCTATACGGCGTAGAGAAAAGAAACTTCGTCGAGCGAGCCAACTTGTTGAACTCGCCCGCTGCTGACCCGCACGGTGGGTGGTGTGGGGGCTGGAGGCTAGAAACCTCCGCTACCCGATTGGGCCCCATCTAATGCAGCCGGGGTTCGACAGCTGAACACTCACGCAAGCTGGAAAGCTTCGTCCAACTTTTAGGCTCACTTGGCACGCAGGGTGTTGGCTAGCCCTCGAAGTAAGCCGGCTGTCTCGCTGATTGATCAGCAACGCCCTCGAAGTAGTAGTTGTCCGTATCGGGATTATTGGGATCGTACGTATGGGGATTATGAGGATCGATCACGTACAGCATCTGACGCATGCTGCGCTCGTACCTGGCAACCATGACCCAAGCAAAAGGCCAATCTGTTTGATTGCCTGCTCTGCGTGTTCAACCGCCAGCCTATTCAGCCTTGCTTTGCGGTTTGAGCTGAGTAGTTACATTTTTAGGCATGAAAAAAGCTTCTTGCCCAATAAGTACGGGCGTGAGAAGCTATTAAAAACATAGCTATTTTTGCTTTGCGGGAGCCGGCAGGTTGGCCAAGCGCACCGACTGCTTCAACGGTTTCAAACTGTCAAGAGGGTCCGTCGCCACCAAATTCCGGACGACCTTTGAGGACGGTTTCGACTCGGTTCACGATTGATTTGCCTGCCGCAGACATTCCTGTAATGCCGCCTCCGTGACCAGTTCACCGTCGTAATCGGAGCTATTGCGCTGTTTGCGCAGCCCGTCAAGAATGCGCACTGTCGAGTCGTCCACGCCCATTGTTTGGGTGAGGCTCTGATTAGCTGTCTGGTGGTGTCCCGGTTTACTGGTTGATGTCCTGAATCCGTGCAAATGCAAGCCAATATCCGCGATTGTGCGTATGGCGGTGTACGCGCAATCAAATCTCGTCTCCGGGCTGTTCTGGGTGAATTCGGCGTCGCGCAGTCGCTGCTTTGCTGCAGTCAGCATGCGCCTGACTAAATCGACTGACAGTGGGACAGGCTCAAGCTGGCCGATT
>JAYWDL010000485.1:0-9032 GCA_043779865.1 Polaromonas sp. | reverse complement strand
TGGCGCGATTACACAGGAATTACACTTTCACGCTACAAAAAGAAAAGCCTGCTAGCAAATAAGTAGCAGGCTTTCTAGTGGCCATAAGGCTTGTCATGGCTCCTCAACCTGGGCTCGAACCAGGGACCTACGGATTAACAGTCCGAACTAATAAATATTCGTTACTGTTGATTGATATGCGTACAATCAATGAAAATCAACAACTTAAGCCATATTTCACAGGTTTGATTGTTGATTGATATAGGGCTTTATTCGCTGAATTTGCCTACAGATTGCCTACAGATTTTGGGGACGCCATGAAACAGCAAGAAAACCGGGTTCGTCTTACCGCTGGCCGGGTTGACGCCTTCACCTGCCCAACAGGCAAGCCCCAGGCTTTTCTATGGGATACCGATACCCCAACGCTGGCGCTACGGGCAACCCCAACGGGCCGCAAAACCTACATTTTTGAATCGCGCCTGAACGGGGCAACCATCCGAATTAATATCGGGACGCTGGCAGACTGGCCGATTGAAAAGGCCCGCACCAAAGCCCAAGGGTTAAAAATGCTGGTTGACGGTGGCACCGACCCGCGAGAGGTAGAGCGCGACAGGCAAGCCGCCGCCGTTGAAAAGAAAGCCGCCGCTGCCGCCCATGCCGTAACAGTAGGCGAAGCATGGAAGCGCTACTTAGAGGAACGCCGCCCATTTTGGGGACTGCTGAATTACCGCGACCATGTGAAGATGGCACAAGCCGGGGGCGTACAGCGCGAGCGCCTGCCGGGCGTTAAGACCATACCGGGGCCGCTGGCTGCATTGTTGCCGCTGCGACTGGCAGACCTGACCGCGCCGACGATTGAAGCATGGGCTGCCAAAGAAGCCAAAGACAGGCCCGCCCGTGTGCGCTTGGCACTGCGACTGCTGAAAGCATTCCTGCGCTGGGCTGCGTCTGAGCCCGACCTGAAAGGCAAGGCAGACCCGACCGCCGCAAGCGCCAAAAAGGCCCGCGAAATAGCAGGCAAAGCCAAGCCAAAAAATGACTACATCCAACGCGAGCAATTACCCGCATGGTTTGCCCACGTTCGCCAGATACAAAACCCGGTGATTGCTGCTTACCTGCAATGCCTACTGCTGACGGGCGCCCGCCGTGAAGAACTGGCTGAATTGAAGTGGGAGGATGTTAATTTTCAATGGCGCGGCATGGAGCTAAAAGACAAGATTGAAGGCCGCCGGGCCGTGCCTTTAACGCCGTTTGTTTCGCACTTGCTGTCTGCCCTGCCTCGCCGCAATGAATGGGTGTTTTCAAGCCCCGCGAGCGCATCCGGAAGGCTGACAGAGCCAAGCATTGCGCATCGCAAAGCCTGTGCCGCCGCCGGGTTGGAATTGACCTTGCACGGGCTGCGCCGCTCGTTCGCCAGTCTGTGCGAATGGCTCGACATACCCGGCGGAATCAGCGCACAGATTCAAGGCCATGCGCCTCAAGGTGTGCGCGAACAGAACTACATTCGCCGTCCGCTTGACCTGCTGCGCGTACATCACGAAAAGATTGAAGCATGGATTTTGGAGCAGGCCGGGATTGTGTTTGATGCCAAAGCCGCGCCCGGCGCGCTGCGAGTGGTGGCCGGATGATGCCTGCCCAGTGGATAACTTTTCCAATCAGGATAGGCTGCCAACTGCTTAAAAAGACGGCATTGTGGATAAGGTTCGCAACTTGTTGAATTGATTGAACATTCCCCTATTGGGGGGCCAATCTATGCACAACAGCCCCATTCTACGATGGGCGTTATGTTAACAATGGGGATGTATATGTTATTTAATTCCCCTTAAAGGGAAATATAGGATACACTTTCCTTCACCAAATGACAACCAGCACCCTACCCACCATGACACCTGAGCAGTTCACCCAAGCATTGGCCGTTCTAGGTTGGAAGCAGTCCGACTTTTGCCGTAAAACGGGCGTGAGCAAGAACACGCCTTCACGCTGGGTTAATGGCGACACTCCAATTCAGGCATGGGTGCCCGCTTACTTGGGGGCTATGCAAGACCTTGCAGACCTTCACGCCAAATACATTGCGCCAGATAAGGGCAATACCGACGCCTGAGCGGTTCTCAGGCATACAGACGGGGCCAGTAGGTGCGTTAACACCTGCCAGCCCCTGACCACAATTCACTAAACAGGAATGATTCATGGCTACTGAAAATTCTACCCAACAGTTTGAACATCAGTGGAATGTTTCAAGCGCAATAAATGATGCCGAGCAACTGGCAATCATCATGCAATGGATTGAAGGCGCTAGGCACATCTTGGACGTTGTTGGAATTACAGCAAGATACCACCCTGAGTTTGACCAGCTTTGCAAAAAGCATTCAATCCCAATTTGCAACGCTGATTGGGATGTAGAGCAAAGTGACGCGCTAACCCGCTTGTACAGCCTTCAGCGGAAATATTTTGACATTGCTAGTAACTCGCCCAAGGTGGTGCAGACCGCCTAAATCAGTTTTTGCCCCAGCCTAGCCCGCGACTAATTACCGCTGGCGAAAAGTCGGAGTCTTTCACCGACAGGCTGGGGCTCCCAATGAAAGGCACTTTGAAAGGGTGCGAATGCCGTTACCAATAAAAAGCCGATACACGATTGCAGAGGCCGCCAAATTCATAAAGTGCGCCACGGGGGAAGCCGTCACACAATCCCAAATACTAGACTGGGGAACCCAAGGACTCTACAAGCTGCATCTTGCAATTGAGCATTGCAGCATCCGCCCCATTGGGGAAACCGAAATTATTAAAGTTCGAGATTCAATAATTGAGCTTCGATTAACTGGCGGACAAGCTGCCATTTTGGGACGAGGTGAACGAGTTGGAATATCGGAGTGTTGGCATAACGGCGCTGCTTGTAAATTTATGAGGCAAAGGACTGGTGACTATTCAGGCTGGACACCTGATACGGTTTACTTTGGTGCTGCTGCCCTTGTTTTTCTGGGTGCCGAGCTTGCTACCTTCACCGCAAGCATTACAGAGCCCCAGCAAACAGCGCCAGCCCCTGACACCGCAACGCACGCGCCCGCGCCCGTGGGGGCTGTAGGCGCATCCGTTGTCGTTCATTCGACCAAGGTACGCCGCGACACATTAACACCCGTTATCGAGCTTGCACAAAAGCAGTGCCGCAACCCGCAAGACACCGCCGAGGTTTGGGCCGCTTTGCTGGTGCTGGCAGAGAATAAACAATCCCATTTACTCGGAGTAACAGAGGACGGATTGCAGTATTTGGACAAGGGAAGTGCCGCTATTTTCACCAAGCGTTCACTGAGCAAACGACTAAACCGCTAATGCCCGACAAGTACCGTTAAGGCCCACCAAGGCCCGCGAACATTTCAATTTTTAGGAATGTGCGAATACTGAGAAACCTTCAGCAACACGCCGCAAGGCAGAAGGATTTTTTTGGTATGCAAACCGCAACTCACGCAAGCATCCAAGCGATGCGCGAGGCAACCGCCCCGCAACAGTTCAACGCGCAATTCCCGCCGCTTGAACAAGTCACGAAGCCCAATCTCACAACCCGAGAGCTGGCCCATTACAGCAATATGGCAGAGCAAACGTGGCGCGTGAAAGCCTGCTACGACACCGCGCCCGATGGCCTGCGCCCGCTGCGAGTCTGTGGAAAATTGGCCTGGCCTACTGCTGGCGCAAAGAAGTTGCTGGGAGTGGCACAGTCATGACCGCCACAAAAGGCAACGGGCTGACCGCTATCAACAGTCAACCCGTCAAGACTTACACACAAGACACCAACGACCTGAATTTTGCCACTGGCGCACGCAACAGTAAAGCCGAATCAAACCTTCGCGCACTACTGGCACTGGCCGGGCACGCCGTGCACCCAATGCGGGACGATAGCTATCTGGTTTGCAAGTATGGCTACACACACCATGCAAACGACCTTGAAGCCCTTAAAGCCTTCGCTGTGAAGCTGGGGGTTTGCCATGAGTGAGCAACTTTCATTCCTGCCAGACGCGCCATTTTGCCCTACGTGGCCGACAAAAAACACCCTTGCCGATGTTGCGTTAGGCATGTTCATGAATGGCCGAATGATTGACCATCCCGACTTTGAAAACAGCACGCAAAGCTGGCGACTGGGTGCCGTGGTGTTCACGCTGCGCACGCTGGGCTGGCCGATTGAAACAATCGAAATTCCTAGCCCGACAGAGCAAAGCCCCGACCGTGTGATTGCCTTGTATCACTTGCCTGGCAAGTACACCGCGCAAGCCTTGGCGATGAATGGAAGGGCTGTAAATGTTGATTGATACCGCACGCGCCAGTGATGCGCTCTACGCGATACCGCCCGACCTGCCCCGTGATGAATGGGTGCGTGCTGGCATGGCCGCCCATGCTGCCGGGATTGATTTTGACGCCTTCAACGACTGGAGCGCCGGGGCTGGCAACTACAACGAACGCGACGCCCGCGATACCTGGCGCAGTTTCAAGCCGGGTAAAGGTGTAGGCGCTGGAACTCTTTTCAAACTTGCCGCTGAAAACGGCTGGCGCATGGGTGAAGACAAGCCCCAGCAAAGAACTACGCAAGCCCCAAGGAAAGCCGCAGAGCCGCCGCGCAAGCCTGCCCCAGGCATGAGCCCTGCCGATGTGTGGAGCCGCTGCGAGCCCGCTACAAACGCACACACCTACATCGTGCAAAAGCTAGCTGCTGGCGTGTCCTTGGATGCGTTGCGCGTGGTGCCTGCTGATGATGGTTTGCGTATTGGTGGCGAAAGCATGGCCGGGGCGCTGGTGGTGCCAGTCATCCGCGCCGATGGTTCCCTATCGAGCCTGCAATTCGTGACCACTGGCGACACAGCCGCACGCTTGAAGGCCAAAGGCAAGCCCGGTAAATTGAACCTGCCCGGTGCCAGCATGGAAGGATGGTTCACGGTGGGCGAACTGGTGCCCGGTGGCGTGGTGCATATCTGCGAGGGTATCGGGCAAGCATGGGCGTGCTGGCAGGCAACCGGGGCCGCTGCCGTCGTGTGTTTTGGCTGGGGCAGGGTGCGTGCCGTGGCTGCTGAACTGCGCCAGCGTGACGCATCAGCCCGGCTGGTGCTGGTGCCTGATGCGGGCAAAGAATCGGACGCCCACGCGATAGCCCTTGAGGTAGGCGCTGCCGTGGCTTGTATGCCCGATGGCTGGCCGCAAAACAGCGACGTGAACGACCTGGCACAGCGTGACGGTGGCGACGTACTGGCCGCGCTGCTGGAGGCTGCAACAGAGCCTGCGCCGCCGCCGCTGCCCTTGTCGGTGGCGTTCGCTGATGAACTGCCCGAGGCATTCACCCCGCCCGATGAACTGGTGGAAGGCGTGCTGACCGCTGGGGATGGTTCGGTTTGGTATGGCGATTCCAACACGGGCAAAACCTTTGTTCTGGTGGACTTGGCTGCATCGGTGGCGCGTGGCGTGCCTTGGATGGGTAAGCGCACAGAGCCGGGCATGGTGGTGTATCTGGCCGCAGAAAGCCCCGCATCCGTGCGTAGCCGCTTGCAAGCCTACCAAAAGCACCACGGGGTGCGTGTGCCCAACTTCGCCATTGTGCAAAGCCCGATTGACTTGTTCGACGGTGACGCTGACACCGACAAGGTGATTCAAGTGGTACGCCAGTTGGAGCAACAGCGGGGCATGAAAGCCCGGTTGATTATTGGTGACACCCTGGCACGCTTGAGTGCTGGCGCGAACGAGAACGCTGGGCAGGATATGGGGCTAGTCGTTCGACGGTTTGACCGCATTCGGGCAGAGTGTAAAACCCATTTTGCGCTGATACACCATAGCGGTAAATCTGCCGCTGCCGGTGCCCGTGGCTGGAGTGGTGTTCGTGCTGCCGTGGACACTGAAATTGAACTGAGCGATACCCCAGCGGGCAAGTGCATTGAAATAACCAAGCAACGCGACCTATCCACCAAAGGGGAACGCATCGGGTTCAAGCTGGAGGCCGTGACCCTGGGGCTATCTAAATGGGGAGCGCCTGCCACGTCCTGCGTGGTGGTGGCTGCTGATGCGCCAGTAAAGCAGGCTGGTAAGCGTATGAGTGAATGCGATGGGGCCGTGCTTGAGTTTCTAGTGGCGCACAAAATCGGTATCAAAAAACGCGACGTGGTGACGCACTTTGAAGGCCGGTACGAAAAGGGGCCGATATACCGCGCCATGAAAGCATTGGTGACGGCTGCCGCTATCCATGAAGCCGCTGGCATGGTGTGCGCTGCTGGGGTGGCAAAGTGAAGCGGGTACAGGTAGGTACAGATGGGTACACGTACCTTTTTGTACCTGTGCCAAAAAAGGTACAGATAGGTACAACACCCTTTAGGGGTGTACCTTTTGTACCTGTGCCGAAAACAGATACCGGGAGTCAGTCCAATGATTGATTTATTCGGCCTGGAGCAACAGCCCAAGCGCATTCACGACAAGCCCGAGGCCGCTGCACTGGTGGAAGTATTAAAGGCACAGAACACGCATCCCGCCGTAGCCTGGTGCGAGAGGATGAACAGTGGAGCCGCCCGCATCGGTGCCCGGTTCGTTCGATTCGGGTTCAAGGGCTGCCCCGATGTTTTGGGACAGCTACGCGATGGCCGCCTATTAGGTGTGGAGGTGAAAGCCAAGACCGGACGCCTGCGACCTGAACAGGCTGTAGTCCTTGAGCGCATCCGTGGGGCTGGTGGCGTGGCATTCGTTGCCCGTGACCTACGCGACGTGCTGCGCGAGCTGGGGACGCCATGACCTGCCAGACCTGCATACACCGCCTGGACGTGACGCTGTGGGGCTGCTGGCTGGCGACCGGGTGCCGCTTGGGACTGGTTATCTGTGCCAACTGCCCACAACACAAAGGACCAACAACATGAACGACCGTGAAATTCTCGCTGCTGCTTTGCGCTGGCATACCGCCCACGGGTGCCGCATGGTGATAGGTGCTGAACAGCGCCGCTATCAGTCAGAGCAAAAACAGCGTACCGGGTTTGGAGGCTCTGACTTGGAAATTAGCCGCCGCCTGACCGCTGCAAAGCGCGTAGAGCTTGCTGCCCTGCGAGCCCTGGCCAAAGTTTGCGCCAGCGTGCGAGGCAATCAGAAACACATTGTTGACGCTGGTGTGATTGATGTGCCCATGCGGCTGACCTACGACCGCCTCACTGATTGAACAGGAAAAAATCAAAATGACTGAACCAAAGAAAAAACGGGGTTCTTGGAAGCCTGGACAGAGTGGCAACCCAGCCGGACGCCCGCCCGGTGTGGGGGAAATCGGCAAGCTACGCGCCGCCATTGGTGAGCGCGTGCCTGAACTGCTGGCCGCCATGATGACCCGCGCACTTGATGGCGATGTGGGGGCCGCCCGTCTGCTGCTGGAGCGTGCCGTAGCGCCGTTGAAGGGCATAGAACAGGCCGTCACGCTGCAACTTCCCAACGATGGGACTCTGACCGCCAAAGCAAACGCCGTGCTGGCTGCCGCCGCTGCTGGAGACCTTGCACCCGGACAGGCCGCGCAACTTATTGCAGCGCTGGGCACACTGGCAAAAATATCCGAGGTCGACGAACTGGCCGCCCGCATTGAAAAGCTGGAGGCTGCCCGTGCGATTGATTGACCGATTAACTGCGCTGGAAAAAAGCAGAAACACCGCGCCCATGCTGACAATGGAAGTGGACGGGCTGCCCACTGACGAACAGGCCGCATTGATTGAGCGTTGCGCCAGAACAGACCGCCGCTTGATGGTGTTTTGCGAGCCGGGTAACACCGCATGGATGCCCGGCTGTGGCGTGCCGCCGTGGAAAGTAGCGCATGGTGACGCTTAAAACTCGAATTGAAGCACTAGAGGCCGCAGTTATCGAACCAGACCAAGGCAACGGGTTTGATTTTGCGCCAGTGATGGCCTATGACGAATGGTGCGAAGCCGCCGCAAAGCAACAGGCCGCATTGTGCCGGGAGGTTATCAATGGGACGCCTTGACGCTCGATTGATAGCGCTGGAGGGTGCGAGCAAAGCCCCGAGCCTTTACACCCTGCCATTGATGCCGGGACAAAAGCGAATGGCCGTCCTAGTGCCGTGTGGCCCTGATGAACAGGCAGAGCTTGACCATGCCCGCGCCCGTGGGTTTGTGGCTGAACTGGACACGCCTGTAAACAATGAAAGGTATTTAGGATGACTACTGCACTTACCCGCCGCCTTGAGGCATTGGAGGCGACCGCCTGCGACCAAGCAAAGCCATTGCCCGTGGTGGTTCCCGACGGCACGACTGATGCAGAGCTTGCACGACTTCGCAAGCATGGCCGTGAGGTTTACCGAGAATCAGACCCGGCCTTCCTTGACCTGTTTGTTTGAGAGGCACAACATGGCAACCCTTACCGCTCGACTCGATAAGCTGGAAACACTGGCAAACCCAAAAGCGCCGCAACTCCTTTTATTCCTGGTGCGACAGGCCGGGACTGAATCAGAGGGTGAGGACTCGATTACTGGTATTCGCGCCGACGGGGACCGTCTGCCTGCCTTGCAGCGCCAGCAAGGGGAAAGCGTGGACGACCTGACGGAGCGTGCACGGGCGATGGTTACCGGGGGTGGTGTGGTAATCGTGCATTACATGCGCGAGCCGCTGCCGATGTTGCCATGAGGTCCGCATTTCAAATGCGACCCTGCCAAAGCCCCGCCGCCGGTTTTCTTTTGGCTGGTTCAAGCCCTGCATTTGGGCAAGTTGCCTACAGATTGCCTACAAGCAACAGACAAGAAAAAACCACACTACCTATTTGATAGCGGGGTTTCCTTTACCCATGCGGGTTTAGCTGGTGGCCTGGGGCGGAATCGAACCACCGACACAAGGATTTTCAATCCTCTGCTCTACCGACTGAGCTACCGGGCCAGAGCCAATGAGTATAGCAGTAACCTTGCGCGCGACTGAAGCGGCAGCCTTGTCCAAGGAGGTAAGACCCCAATTCTGTTTAGTCTGAAGTTCCTCCCCCAAAACCCCGAGTTTCCCCTCTCATGAACCCGAATTTGTGGTTCCGCGTTCTGTCTACGGTTTGATCAGGCCGATCAATTCAAG
>JAYWDL010000484.1:0-9034 GCA_043779865.1 Polaromonas sp. | reverse complement strand
TTAACAATCAACATTAATCAATAGAACATCTTGGACAGCCACAGTACCAGATTCGGAAAGTAGGTGATGATGCCCAGGCTGACGAGCAGGGGAACCAGCCGGGGCAGAATCGCCATGGTGGTGCGCTCGACTGACAGTTTGGTCACCCGGGCCAGCGCAAACAGCACCATGCCCATGGGCGGGTGCGGCAGGCCGATCATCAGCTTGAGCACCCTGACCAGCCCCAGCCCCGAAATGCACCGGGTCAATCCCCTGCTGCTGGGTGATGGGTCAGTCCTGCTTCAGGCGTGGTGCGCAAAAGGTCAACTTCCTCATCTTCGGCATGAAACTCGCCGTCGTCACTGATGATTTTTCGCTCATGAACGCTCCGTGGGTGGGTCGCTGTCAAAGGCTGGGCCTCATTGCGCCCATGCCGCGTTGTACGGCACTGGCGGCATGCGGCCATGGCGGTAATTTCATCTTCCACTACACGGCGTACCCGAATCAGTTCCAGCGGCCCCTATTCATCGGCAGGTATCCGTGGCCGGCGGGCCCGGGCTGCGTGGCTGCTATGGTCAGCTGGCCGGCGATCTGGCGATAAAGGCGTTGCGGTTCGACCGTTTGCAGGGGAATGGGCCGTGTTTTTACGGAAATAAGGCTTAAGGGTTAGCCAGAATTGGACAAGTGGTCAGGCCAATTAATAATCCCATGGATAGCTTTCAGCAACATCGGGCAAAACCCTGTAGGAGCATCCATGAGACTGGAAGGAAAAAATGCACTGGTCACGGCAGCCGGTCAGGGCATAGGGCGCGCCAGTGCCTTGGCGCTCGCGGCGCAAGGCGCTCAGGTGTGGGCAACCGATGTGAACCCCAGGCTGCTTGAGGGTTTCAAGGGCATGGCGAACATCACGGCATTGCCGCTGGACGTGCTGGACAAGACTGCAATCAAGCAGCTGGTGGCGCAGCTACCGGTCATGGATGTGCTGTTTAACTGTGCGGGGTTCGTACACGGCGGCACCGTGCTCGAAGCCACCGATGCCGAACTTGAATTTGCGTTCAATCTCAATGTACGTTCGCAGTTCTGGATGATCCAGGCGGTGCTGCCGAAAATGCAGGCCGCGAAAGGCGGCAGCATCATCAACATGGCCAGCGTCTGCAGCAGCATCAAGGGCTTGCCGAACCGGTTTGTTTACGGCACCACCAAGGCCGCCGTGCTCGGGCTGACCAAAAGCGTTGCCGCCGATTTCGTCGCCCAGGGAATTCGCTGCAACGCCATCTGCCCGGGCACCGTCGACACGCCTTCGCTGCAAGACCGCATCAACGCCCATGCCGATCCGGTGGCAGCGCGGAAAAATTTCATCGCGCGCCAGCCTCTGGGGCGCCTGGCGCAAGCGCATGAAATTGCGCCTCTGGTGGTGTTTCTGGCCAGCGACGAATCCGCCTTCGTGACGGGTCAGGCCTACAACATTGACGGGGGAATGACGATATGAATCAGCTCGATCTTTCTGGCCGGCACGCAGTGATCACCGGCGGCGCGGCAGGCATTGGCTTTGCCCTCACCCGGCGTCTGCTGGCTTCGGGCGCCACGGTAAGCTGGTGGGACCGGGATGCTGGCGCCATGGCGACTGCCCAGCAGCAACTCGGCCAGGCGGTTCAGCACGTCACCGTGGATGTGGGCGAGCACGCCAGCGTTGTTGACGCAGTGCGGCAAACGATGGCACACCACACCGCCATTGATGTACTGGTCAACTGCGCCGGCATCACCGGCCCCAACGTGAAGCTCTGGGACTACCCGCCCGGGCAATGGCTGCAGGTGATGCAGGTCAATCTCAACGGGCTTTTTTATTGCTGCCGCGAAGTGGTGCCTCTCATGCGCCAGCGCAATTACGGACGCATCGTCAATATTGCCTCGATAGCGGGCAAGGAAGGCAACCCCAATGCCAGCGCCTACAGCGCCAGCAAGGCGGCGGTGATCGCCCTGACCAAGTCACTGGGCAAGGAACTGGCCGATACCGGCATTCGCGTCAATTGCGTGACGCCTGCTGCAGTCAAGACGGCGATTTTTGACCAGATGAGTCCGGAGCACGTCCAGTTCATGCTATCGAAAATTCCGATGGGGCGTTTTGGCGAACCTGAAGAAGTGGCCGCGATGGTCGCCTGGCTTTGCACGGAAGAATGCTCGTTTTCCACGGGCGCCGTGTTTGACCTTTCAGGCGGTCGCGCCACTTATTAAACTGAGGCGCCGGATTTTTATACGGCCTCTTGTGTTGAAAGTAAAAAGGAAACCCCATGAAACTTGTTCGCTACGGCAAGCCCGGAGAAGAAAAGCCTGGCCTGATGGACGCTGATGGCCAGTTGCGCGACTTGAGCGCGGTCATCCAGGACATTGGCCCGGACCAGCTCGGCGATGCGGCAATCGCCAGGCTGCGCCAACTCACGGCCAGCGATTTGCCACTCGTCCAAGGCTCGCCGCGTCTGGGCAGTCCGGTCACCGGCAGCCGAAAATTTATCGCCATTGGACTGAATTACGCCGACCATGCAGCCGAGTCCGGCTTGCCGCTTCCTGCCGAGCCGATTGTGTTCATGAAGGCGACCAGCTGCATCCAGGGCCCCAACGATCCGGTGATGCTTCCCAAGGGCTCGGTCAAGACCGACTGGGAGGCCGAGCTCGGCGTCATCATTGGCACCCGTGCGCGTTATGTATCTGAAGAAGAAGCACTCAATCATGTGGCTGGTTACTGCACCATCAACGATGTGAGTGAACGCGAGTTCCAGATCGAGCGCGGCGGCACCTGGGACAAAGGCAAGGGGTGCGACACCTTCGGGCCGCTGGGCCCCTGGCTGGTCACGCGCGATGAGGTGCCTGAACCGCAGAAGCTTGCCATGTGGCTGGACGTCAACGGCAAGCGTATGCAGACCGGCAACACCTGCACCATGATTTTCAGTGTCGCCAGAATCGTCAGCTATGTCAGCGAGTTCATGACGCTGGAGCCTGGCGATGTCATTACCACCGGCACGCCTCCTGGCGTCGGCATGGGCATGAAGCCGCCGGTGTACCTCAGGGAAGGTGACCGGATGGCGCTGGGCATTGAGGGCCTGGGTGAACAGCGGCAGCAGGTCGTGCCCTTCAGGCTGTAGCTTGCCAGGCAGCTTGCGTTGATGTCGTACAGGGTTTACCCACAAATTGGTTAGGCCCTGTTTATTATTGCTTGTTCGCGAGCATGTTCAGGTGCCCGGTATCATCAAATTGGTGCAAAATAGAACGATCGTTCTTTTATTTGTATCCATCCCATGTCCGCCACCGACCTCCCCCTTAAAAATGCTCGCGCTTCAACCTTGAACGAGGCCGCGCCAAAAAGTCAGCACAAAGGCCAGCAGACCAAGGCAGCCATTGTTGATGCGGCCTTGGCGCTGGCAACGCAGATTGGGCTCGAAGGCCTGAGCATTGGTGTGCTGGCCGAGGTCATGCGAATGAGCAAGTCGGGCGTGTTCGCCCATTTTGGTTCCCGCGAAGAACTCCAGATTTCAGTGGTTCGCGAGTACCACGCCCGGTTCGAAGAGGAAGTGTTCCTTCCGGTGTTGCAACAGCCACGAGGTTTGCCGCGGCTGTGCGCCATGTTTCAGAACTGGATGAATCGCACCTCGATCGAGATTGATTCGGGTTGCCTTTACATCAGCGGTGCTGTCGAGTTTGACGATCGGCCCGGTCCGGTGCGCGATGCGCTGGCCGATTCGGTGCGGACCTGGCTGGCTGCAATCGACCGTACGGTGGTGCAGGCCAAGGAGGCCGGTCATTTGCGCCAGGACGCCGATGAACACCAGATCGCCTTCGAAATTCATGGTCTGATTCTGGCGCTGCACTACGAAGCCCGGTTTTTAAAAACGCCCGGTTCTATCGCCCGCGCCAAAACCGGCTTTGCCAACATTCTGGCGCGCAATGGCAACCCTGCTGCACCTGGACTGGCCGATCCCGCCAGTTTGCCTGCGGGTTTTCAACCGGTTCCATAGGCCGAAAGTATTTTCAGCGAAATCATCCTCTTCCAAATCATCTCAAAGCTAAAGGACTCCATGCCCCAGTACAACCCACCCCTGCGCGACATGCAATTCATCCTGCACGAGGTGCTCAAGGTCACCGACAAGCTGAAGGTCTTGCCACGGCATGCCGACATCGACGCCGATACCATCAACGCCGTGCTGGAAGAGGGTGGAAAATTTGCGGTTGAAGTGACCTTTCCGCTCAATATCAGCGGCGACGAAGAGGGCTGCACGCTCGACAAAACCACCCACGAAGTCACGCCGCCCAGGGGTTTCAAGCAAGCCTATGCGCAGTATGTACAAGGCGGCTGGGCCGCGCTGAGCTGCGACCCGGAATACGGCGGTCAGGGTCTGCCTTTTGTCGTCAACCAGTGCTTTTACGAAATGATGAACTCGGCCAACCAGGCCTGGACCATGTACCCCGGTTTGACGCACGGCGCACATGCGGCCTTGCACGCGCACGGCACCGACGAACAAAAGAAGACGTATTTGCACAAAATGACCAGCGGCGAGTGGACGGGCACCATGTGTTTGACCGAGCCGCATTGCGGCACCGACCTGGGCCTCATGCGCACCAAAGCCGAGCCGCAGCCTGACGGCAGCTACCGCATCACCGGCAACAAAATCTTTATCAGCGCGGGTGAGCAGGACATCACCGAGAACATCATCCACCTCGTGCTGGCACGCCTGCCGGATGCGCCCCCGGGCATCAAGGGGGTGAGCTTGTTTGTGGTGCCGAAGTTCATGGTCCAGCCCGATGGCTCGCTGGGGGAGCGCAATGGCATCTACTGCGGCGGCCTGGAGCACAAAATGGGCATCCACGGCAACGCGACGGCGCAGATCGTCATCGACAATGCCTACGGCACCCTGGTCGGCCAGCCGAACAAGGGCATGCAGGGCATGTTTGTGATGATGAACGCGGCACGCCTGGGCGTGGGCAATCAGTCGCTCGGATTGACCGAAGTGGCGTACCAAAACGCCCTGGCCTATGCCAAAGACCGCATCCAGATGCGCTCGCTGTCGGGCGCCAAAGCCAAAGACAAACCGGCCGACCCGATCATTGTGCATCCCGATGTGCGCAAAATGCTGCTGACCGCCAAAGCGTATGCCGAAGGCGGCCGTGCGTTGTCGGTTTTTTGCGCCGTGCTGTTGGACAAAGCCCATTGCCACCCGGATGAAAAAACCCGCAAGGACAGCGACGAGATGCTGTCACTATTGACCCCCATCGTCAAAGCCTTTATCACCGACAACGGCCATATCTCGACCAACGCCTGCATGCAGGTGTTTGGCGGCCACGGTTACGTCAAGGAATCAGGCATGGAGCAGTTTGCGCGCGACAACCGCATCAACATGATTTATGAGGGCACCAACACCATCCAGTCGCTGGATTTGCTGGGCCGCAAGATTTTGGGCAACAACGGCGCCACCTTGAAGAAGTTTGGCAAGCTCATAGGCGCCTTGGTGGAAGAAGAAGGCGTGAACGAGAAGATGGCCGAGTTCATCAACCCGATGGCGTATCTGGGCGACAAGGTGACCAAGTTCACCACGGAAATCGGTTTCAAGGGCTTCCAGAACCCGGACGAAGTGGGTGCGGCGGCGGTGGACTACCTGCGCGTGGTCGGCCACCTGGTGTTTGGCTACTTCTGGGCGCGCATGGCGCAGGTGGCGTTGCGCGAGATTGCCGCCGCTGAATCACAAGGCAAGCCGACCGACCCGTTCTATGTCGCCAAGCTGCAAACCGCACGCTTTTACTTTGCCCGCTTGTTCCCCGAGACGGCATCGTTGATGTTGACGGCACGGTCTGGCAGCAGGGTGTTGCTGGATACGGACGCGGCGCTCGCTTGAGCTGGTTCGCATCAATTTTTGCCTCAATTCAAGGAGATAGCAGATCGTGTCCACATTTCTAGTTAAAAAAGTCGCCGTGCTGGGCGCAGGTGTGATGGGTGCGCAAATTGCCGCCCATCTGGTCAATTGCAAAGTGCCGGTCATTTTGTTTGACTTGCTGGCCAAAGAAGGGCCAAAAAACGGCATCGCCATCAAAGCGATCGAAGGCTTGAAAAAACTCAAGCCCGCCCCGCTGGGTGTGCCCGAAGACGCGGCGCTGATCCAAGCGGCCAACTACGAAGAGCACATGGAATTGCTCAAAGGTTGCGACCTCATCATCGAAGCCATTGCCGAGCGCATGGACTGGAAGACAGACCTGTACCACAAGATTGCGCCTTTCATCGCTGAAGGTGCCATTGTGGCCAGCAACACCTCCGGTTTGAGCATCACCAAATTGTCTGAGGCGTTGCCTGAAGCCATCAAACCGCGCTTTTGTGGCATCCACTTTTTCAACCCACCGCGCTATATGTACCTGGTGGAGTTGATCAACACGCCCACCACCCAAGCACAGATTCTGGATGACCTGGAGAGCTTTGTCACCAGCGGCTTGGGCAAAGGCGTGGTGCGGGCGCATGACACCCCCAACTTTATCGCCAACCGCGTGGGCATTGCCGGCATGCTGGCGACGATGCAGCAGGTGGAAAACTTTGGCTTGAGCTACGACGTGGTGGACGACTTGACCGGTAAAAAGCTGGGCCGCGCCAGTTCTGGCACCTTCCGCACGGCAGACGTGGTGGGCCTGGACACCATGACGCACGTGATCAAGACGCTGCAAGACAATTTGAGCTTGGACGCTACCAAAGGGGCTGCGCAGTTCGACCCGTTTTACGGCAACTTTGCGACGCCAGCCGTGCTGGCCAAGCTGCTGGAACTGGGCAATCTGGGGCAAAAAACAGGGGCGGGCTTTTACAAGAAGGTCGGACGTGACATCTTGCGCTTTGACGCCAAAACCGGTGACTACGTGTCCGGCGGCCAAAAGGCCGATGAAGTGGTGGGGCGCATGCTCAAAAAACCAGCGGCTGATCGCCTGAAACTGCTGCGCAATGCCGAGGGCGCCGAACCGCGCTTTTTGTGGGCCATTATTCGCGACCAGTTGCATTATGCGGCCGTGCATTTGCACACCGTGGCTGAGACCGCCCGCGACATCGACCTGGCCCTGCGCTGGGGTTTTGGCATGAAGCAAGGCCCGTTTGAGCTGTGGCAAGAGGCGGGTTGGTTGACCGTTGCCAACATGATCAAAGAAGACATTGATGCTGGTAAAGCACTGTGCAAAGAACCGCTGCCGGAGTGGGTGTTCAACGGCCCGGTTGCTGAAGCGGGTGGCGTGCATACGCCAGCGGGTTCTTGGAGCGCCTCTGGCAATAAATTCATTGCGCGCCGCAATTTGCCAGTTTATACGCGTCAACACTTTCCGGAAGATGTCGCGGGTTCAATCACCGTCAAAGCAGAAACTGCAGGCAAGACGGTGCATGAGGACGATGCGATTCGACTCTGGACTTTAGATGACGATGTCTTGATCGCCAGCATCAAAACCAAAATGCACGCCATCAGCCCGGCGGTGGCCGAAGGGCTGAGCCTGGCTGTGGATAGGGCCGAAAAGGACTACCAAGGTTTGGTGATCTGGTCACCCGACGAGATGTTCTCGGCTGGTGCTGATTTACAAGCCATGCTGCCGGCTTTCATGATGGCTGGCGTGGGCGCGATCAATGAAGTCGAGCATGAGTTGCAAAAAGTCATGCTCAAGCTGCGCTACGCCAGCGTACCCACGGTATCTGCCGTGCGTGGTTTGGCGCTGGGTGGTGGCTGTGAGATGGCGGTGTACTCCGCCAAACGGGTTGCGGCGATGGAAAGCTACATTGGCTTGGTCGAGGTGGGCGTGGGCCTGGTGCCTGGTGCCGGCGGTTTGGCCTACATTGCGCGCCGTGCGGCAGAAGCTGCATCGACCAGCACCAACAAAGACATCCTGCCGTTTTTGACCGAGGGTTTCAGCGCTGCGGCCATGGCCAAGGTCGGTACCAGCGCGATTGAATCGCGCAAACTGGGTTATTTGCTGGACAGCGATGTGATTGTGCCGAACAAAGATGAGCTGCTGTTTGTGGCCATCAATGAAGCCAAAGCCTTGTTCAGGAGCGGCTACCGCGCGCCACACAAGCGTACTTTTGCGGTAGCGGGCCGTAGCGGCATTGCCACCATCAAGGGCTCGCTGGTCAACATGCGTGATGGCGGCTTCATCAGCGCACATGACTTCCACATTGCCTCGCTGATTGCCAACGTGGTCTGTGGCGGCGACGTCGATGCAGGCACGCTGGTGACTGAAGAGTACCTGATGACGCTGGAGCGCCAGGCCTTCTGCGCCCTGCTCACCCACCCCAAAACGCAGGAACGCATCATGGGCATGATGGCAACCGGCAAACCTGTTCGCAATTGAAGCTGACTGAAAGATCACCATGAAACAAGTACAAGAAGCCTATATTGTTGCCGCCACGCGCACCCCGATTGGACGCTCGCATCGCGGATTTTTCCGCAACACACGCCCGGACGATTTACTGGTCCAAGCATTGCAAGCAGCACTCGCACAAGTGCCGACGCTGGACCCGCACGCGATTGAAGATTTGATCTGCGGCTGTGCGATTCCAGAAGCCTCGCAAGGCCTGAACATCGCCCGGATTGGCGCGGTGCTGGCTGGTTTGCCGCACTGTGTGGGTGGCATCACGGTCAACCGCTTTTGTGCATCCGGCCTGTCTGCCGTGCAAATGGCGGCGGACCGCATCCGCGTGGGTGAAGCTGACGTGATGATCGCCGCCGGCGTGGAGAGCATGAGCATGGTGCCGATGATGGGCAACAATCCGTCGCTGTCGCCCGCCATGTTTGACAATGACGAGAACATCGGCATTGCCTATGGCATGGGTTTGACCGCTGAAAAAGTGGCCAACCAGTGGAAAATCAGCCGCGACGCGCAAGACGAATTTGCCTACCAGTCGCATATGAAGGCGATTGCAGCCATGAAGGCGGGCGAGTTTACGAACGAGATCACGCCAGTGGAAGTGACCGAGCGTACGCCGAACCTGGAAACTGGTGAAGTAAGCATCACAAAACGCATCGTGAGCCTGGATGAAGGCGCGCGGCCTGATACGACG
>JAYWDL010000483.1:0-9050 GCA_043779865.1 Polaromonas sp. | reverse complement strand
CCCGAACGCAGCCCTGCACCGGGCTTTCGCCAGGGTCCAGATGACCCGCCGGATTGTTGAGCTTCAGGCCATCGCGGGTATCTTCTTCGACCAGCAGGAATTTCCGGACGCCGTTGACATCCTTTTCAATCACCGCAGCAACTGTTACGTTGGGTTTCCATCGTTTATTCATGGGCGTGATTATCCGTGGCGTTTTTGACACCGGAATCAAGCAGCCGACGGGCTTTTCAGCGCGACGGGAAAGCCTGGGCAAAGCTCTGGCGCAAATGCTCGACAAAGCACTGGACCGCCTTGGGCACTTGCGCTGACCACGGACGCAGAGCATAAATGCGCTCGCCAAAAGATCCCTGCACTTGCCAGTCGGGCAGGACCGGGACCAGCGGCGCCGGCCCGTTTCCGCCCAGTGCGGACGGCATGCTGAAGTCCGGCAGCAGGCCAATGCCCAGGCCGGCCAGCAAGGCGTCGCGCAGCACTTCGCTGTTATTGGCCTTGAGCGAGCCGCTGACCGTCACGCCGACGCGCTCAAGGTCGCCGTCGGCAGGTTTGCGCTTGCCGTGCCGTGCGGCCGGGCGCGCAAAGGTCCAGCTACCGGCATGACTGCCCTGCAGGTAGAGCAGGCAGTTGTGCGACGTCAGATCGGACGGATGCGAGGGTACACCGCGCCGCGCCAGATACTGCGGGCTGGCCAGCAGCAGCGAGCGGCTTTCGCACAGCACCCAGGCCACATGGGTGTCGGGCGGCGCGCTGGTGTGCCGGACGGCCAGATCGAAGCCTTCGTTGGCCAGGTTGACGAAACGGTCGGTCAGCTCCAGCTCGATCTGAATGTCGGGAAATTGCTGCAGGAAGGCAGCCACGCAGGGTCCCAAATGCTGGCGCCCCAGCGCGACCGGCGCCGTCACCCGGATCAGGCCGCGCGGTGCGCCGACGAGGTCGCGGGCGGCGGTATAGCTTTCGCTGATGCGCTTGAAAGCCGGTTGCATGTCATTGACCAGCTGCTGCCCGGCCTCGGTCAGGCCAACCGAGCGCGTGGTGCGGCGCACCAGCAGGACGCCGGCGGCACGCTCCAGTTCGCTGATGCGCATGCTGGCCGAGGCTTTGGAAAGGCCCAGACGGCGCGCCGTCTCGGTAAAGCTGCGGGTGGCGGCCAGCACGGTCAGCAGGTGAAGGTCGGCCACGAGCGGCGACAGCTGGTCAGAGGACATTGAGAGTATTCATTGTTCAGGAATATGAACAATGTAATCAGTAATCAGGGTCTTATCAAATCGGGCCACAAACTTTAGACTTCACCTGTTCATCTTTTTCCCAAGGATTGCCCATGTTTTCATCGTCCGCCGAAACTGCTCCCCAAATCTCAATTGGCCACTACCTGAACGGACGCACGAGCACACCCGCTTCAGGGCGAAGCCAGGAAGTCTTCAATCCCGCCACTGGCGCGGTGTCTGGCCATGTGGCGCTGGCCAGTGCAGCGGACGTGGATGCCGCGGTCGCCGCCGCGCAAGCCGCCTTTCCGTCATGGGCCGACACGCCGCCGATTCGTCGAGCGCGTGTCATGTTCAAGTTTCTGGAGCTGCTCAACAAAAACAAGGACAAGCTGGCGCACCTGATTACCGCCGAGCATGGCAAGGTTTTTACCGACGCGCAGGGCGAAGTGGCGCGCGGCATCGACATCGTCGAATTTGCCTGCGGTATGCCGCAACTGCTCAAGGGCGACTTCACCGATCAGGTGAGCACCGGCCTTGACAACTGGACGCTGCGCCAGCCGCTCGGCGTGGTGGCCGGCATCACGCCGTTCAATTTCCCGGTGATGGTGCCGATGTGGATGTTCCCGGTGGCCATTGCGGCGGGCAACTGCTTTGTGCTCAAACCCAGCCCGATTGACCCGAGCGCCAGTCTCTTCATTGCCGACCTGTTCAAGCAGGCGGGCTTGCCCGACGGCGTTTTCAATGTCGTGCAGGGCGACAAGGAAGCGGTCGATGCGCTGCTGGTGCATCCAGACGTGAAAGCGGTGTCGTTTGTCGGCTCGACGCCGATCGCCAACTACATCTACGAAACTGGCGCGCACCACGGCAAACGCGTGCAGGCGCTGGGCGGCGCCAAGAACCACATGGTCGTCATGCCCGACGCCGACCTGGAGCAGGCCGTGGACGCGCTGATTGGCGCAGGCTACGGCTCGGCCGGTGAACGCTGCATGGCTATTTCGGTGGCGGTGCTGGTCGGTGATGTGGGTGACAGGCTCATTCCCATGCTGGAGGCGAGAGCCAGAACGCTGGTCATCAAGAACGGCTTGGAACTCGACGCCGAAATGGGTCCCATCGTCACAGCCGCCGCGCACCAGCGCATTACCGGTTATATCGAGCAGGGCGTGAAGGAAGGAGCCGCGCTGCTGGTCGATGGACGCACCTTCACGGGTGTCGATGCAGGCGCCGGCCATGAGCAGGGCTTCTGGATGGGCGGCACGCTGTTTGACCATGTCACCCCGGACATGCGCATCTACAAGGAAGAGATCTTTGGCCCGGTGCTGGGCTGCGTGCGGGTGAAAGATTTTGCGGAAGCAGTCAATTTGATCAACGCCCACGAGTTTGGCAATGGCGTGAGCTGTTATACCCGTGATGGCCATGTGGCGCGTGAATTCAGCCGCCGCATTCAGGTGGGCATGGTCGGCATCAACGTGCCGATTCCGGTTCCCATGGCCTGGCACGGCTTTGGTGGCTGGAAGAAAAGCCTGTTTGGCGACATGCACGCCTACGGCGAGGAAGGCGTGCGCTTTTACACCAAGCAAAAATCCATCATGCAGCGCTGGCCCGAGAGCATTGGCAAGGGCGCCGAGTTTGTGATGCCGACTGCCAAGTAAGTCGTCAACAGCTGCCCGTCGGCCGGCGGTATTCGGGTATTTCTGGGTAGCCCCATGAGCCCCCAGTGGCTGATGGGGCTTTTGCATGGAGGCTGTGTCCCGTTACCCTTGTCCAAAACTATAAGATGGCTTGACGAAAATTTACAAAAATCTCATGTAAGCTGTACGACAGCTAAAATTCCCATCCTGGCTCCCACCCGGAGCTGCCAAAAAAACCTAATGCACTGAGGAGACACCCATGCTGATTGGGATACCCGCTGAACTCACGGCCGGAGAAACACGCGTCGCGATCACGCCCGAAACCGCCAAAAAACTCAAAGCCCAGGGACACACCATTCGTGTCCAGTCTGGCGCGGGTGTGGCCGCCAGTGTTCCCGATGACGCATACAGTGCGGTGGGCGTTGAGATCACCGATGCAGCAGGCGCTTACGCCGCCGACATCGTGCTCAAGGTGCGTTGCCCGCTGGACAGCGAAATGTCCCATGCAAAACCCGGCAGTGTGGTGGTCGGCATGTTGAATCCTTTTGACGCCGCCGGCCTGCAACGGCTGGCCGCAGCCCAGCTGACTTCGTTCGCACTGGAAGCTGCACCGCGCACCAGTCGCGCGCAAAGCATGGATGTGTTGTCGTCGCAGGCCAATATCGCCGGCTACAAAGCCGTCATGATGGCCGCCGAGCAATACCAGCGTTTCTTCCCGATGCTGATGACTGCCGCCGGCACCGTCAAGGCTGCTCGCGTCGTGATTATCGGTGTCGGCGTGGCCGGGCTGCAGGCCATTGCCACGGCCAAGCGCCTGGGCGCGGTGATTGAAGCCAGCGACGTGCGTCCGAGCGTGAAAGAGCAGGTCGAATCTCTCGGTGGCAAGTTCATTGACGTGCCTTATGAAACCGATGAAGAGCGCGAAGCCGCTGTCGGAGTCGGCGGTTATGCCAAGCCCATGCCGCCCAGCTGGCTGGAGCGCCAGAAGCTGGAGGTCGCCAAGCGCGTTGCACAGGCCGATGTGGTGATTACGACCGCCTTGATACCGGGCCGGGCCGCGCCGGTGCTGGTCACCGAGGACATGGTCAAGTCAATGAAGCCGGGCAGCGTGATTGTGGACCTGGCAGCGCCTCAAGGCGGCAACTGCCCGCTGACCGAGCCCGGCAAAACCGTGGTCAAGCATGGCGTGACGCTGATTGGCCAGACCAATATACCCGCGCTGGTCGCCGCTGATGCCAGTGCGCTGTATGCCCGCAATCTGCTTGATTTTCTCAAGCTCATCATCACCAAGGAAGGTGGCTTGAATATTGACCTGACTGACGATATTGTCGCGGCCTGCCTGATGACGCAGGGCGGCGAAGTCAAGCGCAAGTAAAAGCGCCTCCAGCGCAACCGTTCCCACCCGCCAAGCCCCTTCAAAACCCCGCGCAACCCTCACGGAGAAGACCATGGATGCAGTGTCACCCACCATCATCAACCTGATTATTTTTGTACTCGCCATCTACGTCGGTTACCACGTCGTGTGGACCGTCACGCCTGCCTTGCACACACCGCTGATGGCGGTGACCAACGCGATTTCCGCCATTGTGATCGTCGGCGCCATGCTGGCTGCAGCCTTGACCGAAACGCCTCTGGGTAAAACCATGGGCGTGCTGGCCGTGGCACTGGCGGCGGTCAACGTTTTCGGCGGATTCCTGGTCACGCGCCGGATGCTGGAGATGTTCAGGAAGAAGGAAAAGAAAGTGCCTGCCGTGGCATCCGCTGATTCGGGAGCTTCCAAATGAGCATGAATATCGTCACGCTGCTGTACCTGGTAGCCTCTATTTTCTTCATTCAGGCGCTCAAGGGCCTGTCTCACCCGACCACATCGCTGCGCGGCAACCTGTTCGGCATGGTCGGCATGACGATTGCCGTGCTGACCACCGGCGCGCTGATTGTGGAAACCTCAGGCGGCAAGGCTTTTGGCATGGTTTACGTGCTGGGCGCGCTGGTGGTGGGCGGTGCGGCGGGCACGCTGATGGCAAAGCGCGTCGAGATGACCAAGATGCCCGAGCTGGTCGCTTTCATGCACAGCATGATCGGCCTGGCGGCTGTGTTTATCGCCGTCGCGGCGGTGGCCGAGCCTTATGCCTTCGGCATCGTCGCAAAAGGCCTGCCGATTCCAGCGGGTAACCGGCTGGAGCTGTTCCTGGGTGCGGCCATTGGTGCCATTACCTTCAGCGGCTCGGTAATTGCGTTTGGCAAGCTCAGCGGCAAATATAAGTTTCGCTTGTTTCAGGGCGCTCCCGTGACATTCTCGGGTCAGCACATGCTCAATCTGGTGCTTGGTCTGATCATGCTGGGCTTGGGTCTGATTTTCATGTTCACGGGCAGCTGGGCCGCATTTTTTGCGATGCTGGCGCTGGCGTTTGTCATGGGTGTGCTGATCATCATCCCGATCGGCGGTGCCGACATGCCGGTGGTGGTGTCCATGCTCAACAGCTATTCAGGCTGGGCGGCGGCGGGTATTGGTTTTTCGCTGAACAACTCGATGCTGATCATTGCCGGGTCGCTGGTGGGATCGTCCGGTGCCATCCTCTCGTACATCATGTGCAAGGCGATGAACCGCTCCTTCTTCAACGTGATTCTGGGCGGCTTTGGCGGCGAAGCGGGAACTGCAGCGGTAGGCTCGAAAGAGCAGCGCCCGGTCAAATCGGGCTCGGCTGACGATGCGGCTTTCATATTGGGCAATGCCGAAACCGTCATTATTGTGCCGGGCTACGGCCTGGCGGTGGCGCGCGCGCAGCATGCCGTGAACGAGCTGGCAGAAAAGCTCATCCACAAGGGCATCAAAGTCAAGTACGCCATTCACCCCGTCGCAGGCCGCATGCCTGGCCACATGAACGTGCTGCTGGCCGAGGCCGAAGTGCCTTACGACCTGGTGTACGAAATGGAAGACATCAATGCCGAATTCGGCCAGGCCGATGTCGCCATCATCCTGGGCGCCAACGACGTGGTGAACCCGGCGGCGCTCGTCAAGGGAAGCGCCATTTACGGCATGCCGATTCTGGAGGCCTACAAGGCCAAGACCGTCATTGTCAACAAGCGGTCCATGGCAGCGGGCTATGCCGGCCTGGACAATGAACTCTTCTACATGGACAAAACCATGATGGTGTTTGGCGATGCCAAAAAAGTGATTGAAGACATGGGCAAGGCGATTGAATAAACCCTGGCCGCTCCAGCTCGGGGTGGCCGGCATCAAGCCCTGAGAGGTGCAAGCCAGGAGCGGGCACCTTGCTGGTTTTTCTATTTCCCCAAAGGGAAGGCGTACTTGCCACGCAGGGCACGCCCCGAGAATCCAGGCCCATCGACAATCATAAAGGAGGAGACAAAAAACATGAATGCAGTGACCAGCGAGCGTCCGTGGCTGAAAGCCTATCCGGCAGGCGTTCCCGCCGATATTGACGCTTCTCAGTATCCGTCGCTGGTGGCATTGATGGAGGAAAGTTTCAAAAAGTACGGCAGTCGTGTAGCCTACAGCTTCATGGGCAAGGACATCAGCTTTGCCGAAACCGACAGCTTGTCGGTGGCTTTGGGTGTCTACCTGCAGGGTTTGGGACTGGCCAAGGGTGACCGTGTTGCCGTCATGATGCCGAACGTACCTCAGTACCCGGTCACGGTGGCAGCTATCCTTCGCGCCGGCTTCGTGGTGGTCAACGTCAACCCGCTCTACACCCCGCGAGAGCTTGAACACCAACTCAAGGATTCAGGCACCAAGGCGATTGTCATCGTTGAAAACTTTGCCAGTACGCTGGAGCACTGCCTTGCCGGCACGCCGGTCAAGCACATTGTGCTGTGCGCCATGGGGGACCAGCTGGGGCTGCTCAGGGGTACGCTGGTCAACTATGTGGTGCGCAACGTCAAAAAGATGGTGCCGGCGTATAAGCTGCCGGGCGCGGTGCGTTTTAACGATGCGCTCGCGAAAGGCCGGCGCGCAACGCTCAAGCGGCCGGACCTCAAGCCCGACGACATCGCCGTGCTGCAGTACACCGGCGGCACCACTGGCGTGTCCAAGGGCGCAGTGCTGCTGCACCGCAATGTGATTGCCAACGTGCTGCAGTCCGAAGCCTGGAACGTTCCAGCAATGGCGAGCCTGCCTGCGGATGTGCAGCCGGTGTACGTGTGCACCTTGCCGCTGTACCATATTTTTGCCTTCACGGTGAACATGATGCTGGGAATGCGCACCGGAGGCCAAAACATCCTGATTCCCAATCCGCGCGACTTGCCGGCGGTGCTCAAGGAGCTTGCCAAGCACAAGGTGCATAGCTTTCCCGCCGTCAACACGCTTTTCAACGGCCTGGCCAACCACCCGGATTTCAACACCGTCGACTGGTCGCACCTGAAAATTTCGGTCGGCGGCGGCATGGCGGTGCAAGGCGCGGTGGCCAAGCTCTGGCTGGATAAAACCGGCTGCCCGATTTGCGAAGGCTACGGGCTTTCCGAAACCTCGCCGTCGGCCAGCTGCAACCCGACCGACAGCAAAGCCTATACCGGCACCATCGGCGCGCCGCTTCCCAGTACGTATTTCAAACTGCTCGACGACGACGGCCATGAGGTCGCGCCCGGCCAGCCGGGTGAAATCGCCATCAAGGGACCGCAGGTCATGGCTGGCTACTGGCAGCGCCCGGACGAGACCGACAAGGCGATGACGCCGGACGGTTATTTCAAATCGGGTGACATCGGCATCGTCGATGAAAACGGTTTTTTCAAGATTGTCGACCGCAAGAAAGACATGATTCTGGTCAGCGGCTTCAATGTCTATCCGAACGAGATCGAAAATGTGGTGTCCAGGCTCGATGGCGTGCTCGAGTGCGCCTGCGTCGGCGTGGCCGACGATAAATCCGGCGAGGCCGTCAAGCTCGTCATCGTCAAGAAAAACCCTGACCTGACCGAGGCGCAGGTTCGAGCTTATTGCAAGGAAAACCTGACCGGCTACAAGCAGCCCAAAGTCATCGAGTTCCGAACCGATCTGCCCAAGACGCCAGTGGGGAAAATCCTGCGTCGCGAGCTGCGGGACAAAAGGTAATTCCATTTCTAATTCAATGAGAGAGTAGGCGCACCGCCGCAGACAGTGCTGTAGCAAGGCGAGGCAGCGACCTATCGCGTTGAAGTAAAAATGGAATAGCCGGCAAGCCGGCTAAAACAGGTTGTAGGGCCTGCAAGAGTTTTCTGGGGGGCGGCGCGAGGCGCCCTTTTTTTATGCCAGTGCATTTCTGGCCAGTGCTTTGTGAAGAAAATCGGCTCATGTCATTTACCGTTCCCACTGTCACAGGGCCTATAGCCATCCTCAGCGCTCTTGCCCAGGAGCAGCGCGGCTTGATGGAACTGCTGCAGCACCCGCGCAAGGTTATGCATGCCAGTCGCGACTTCTGGGTGGGTGATTTGCATGGCCAGCCGGTGGTGCTGGCTTTGTCAAAAATCGGCAAGGTCGCGGCCGCCACGACGGCCACGGTGCTGATCGAGCGTTTTGGCGTCCAGCAGGTCGTTTTCACAGGCGTCGCGGGTGGTTTGGGCGCGGCGATAAATGTTGGCGATGTGATCGTAGCCACCCATTTCATGCAGCACGACCTGGATGCGTCTCCGCTGTTTCCACGTTACGAGGTGCCACTGTACGGCAAGACCTGGTTTGAGGGCGATTTGGTGCTGACGTCCCTGCTGTTCAGGGCGGCCCGCGCTGCACTGGAGGGCAGCCGTGAAGCGGGACAGGCCATGGGTGCTGCTCATCCATTTCCAGAGGCCCGTGTCCACCGTGGCCTGATTGCCAGCGGTGATCGTTTCGTCTGTGGCGCTGAAGAGTCCCGCGCGCTAAAGAATTCACTGGCGAGTGCCGGTCATACGGTGCTGGCGGTCGAGATGGAGGGCGCCGCCGTAGCGCAGGTTTGCCTTGACTATGGTGTGCCGTTTGCCGCCGTACGTACCATTTCCGACCGTGCCGACGACAGCGCCCACCTTGATTTCCCCGGCTTCATCGATGAAGTGGCCAGCCGATATGCGCAGGAAATTATCGGGCGGTTTCTCAAATTGCTATAAATAACATAGCTTGCTGCTCTCGTATCTAGTGCGGTAATGGCATATTTTAGTCTCAATTCGCTGTACCGCTTGCGGCATCGCTGGTGTCGGTGATGGACGGGTTTGCCCCAAACCTACTGCAGCCAGCCGCGTTTCCTGAAGTACCACATCG
>JAYWDL010000482.1:0-3169 GCA_043779865.1 Polaromonas sp. | reverse complement strand
ATCCGCATCACCTTCGACGAGCACCTGCCGCGCTGGAACTACCGCGCCGCACCACTGGAGGACTGATTCAGGGAAGTTAATGTTTGCCACATCCTTAGCGTCAACGACGGAAGTATCAATAGCAGTCCATCCACAGTCAGCATCACGGCAGCAGGCCATTCCTTGACCCTGTCGAGCACCCCAAAATAAGGTCGCGCTGACTGGGCGTCTACGCGTTTATTCAATAAAACCCTCTAATTTTATCTGTGCTGTGGCGTTACGTCGCTTTTTCCTATAAGCCTTATCAGCGTGTGCCTACAGGTGCATCCATTTGTGGCGATGACTATGAAACGGGTTTCATCAACGTATCAGGAGATATTCATGCCATGTTTTACCAAGAACAATATAGTCTGTGCTGCGGCCATCGCAGGCGCCCTGGCGGTTATGTATGCGGTTCCGGCGAGTGCATCGAGTCATCGGGAAGCTCCTTTCCTGGCCAATCAACCCAAGGTTGACGGCACCGATTTGTACATGTTTCGAAGTTATGAGCAGGGTCGACAGGACTATGTGACGCTGATCGCCAACTACATTCCTTTCCAGGATCCGCAGGGTGGCCCCAATTTTTACCAGTTCGATCAAAACGGTCTGTATGAAATCAATATCGATAACGTGGGTGACGCCAAAGACCATCTGACGTTCCAGTTCCGCTTCAAGAATACATCCAAGAAACTGGCGCTGAAAATAGGTGACAAGGACGTGTTGATCCCGCTGATCAATTCGGGCACCCTCAGCGCCGTTAATGATGACAAGCTGAATGTTCGTGAAACCTACACCATTGACATGGTCAAGGGTGACCGTCGTAGCGGAAGCAGAACACGTCTGACCAATGCGGTTGGCGGGTCGGCTGATTTCGACAAGCCGGTGGACAACATTGGCGACAAGACATTTAGCAGTGCTACCGGTTATGAAACCTATGCCAACCAGCATATCTATCGGGTGGCCATTCCGGGCTGCGGCGAAGGTAAGGTATTTGTCGGCCAGCGCAAGGAGTCGTTTTATATTGCAGTGGGAAAGATTTTTGACCTGTTCAACCTCGATCCGCTCGGCCCCGAGATCAATGGAAACAAAAATGACCTGGAAGGCAAAAACATCAGCTCGATTGCACTTGAAGTACCAATCTCTTGCCTGACAACTGCGGGCGAGCCCGTCATCGGTGCCTACACCACAGCCAGCGTGCGGCAGGGGCGTCTGATCAATCCATCGCCACGCGGCATTAACAGTGCAAGCAAAGAGGGCGGCGCCTGGACACAGGTCTCGCGGCTAGGCATGCCGTTGGTCAACGAGGTCGTGATTGGCATGGATGACAAAGATCGCTTCAACAGTTCCAAGCCGTCGGGTGACACCCAGTTCATCAACTATGTGACCAATCCGACCCTGCCTGCTGTGGTGGAAACTTTATTCCCTGCCGCCAAGGCACCCACCAACTTCCCGCGTACCGATCTGGTTACGGTGTTTTTGAAAGGGCTTGAAGGCTTGAATCAACCCAAAAATGTCGTGCCATCAGAAATGCTGCGTTTGAACACCACGATTGCGCCAGTCGCCGCAGCGGCTCAAAACCCGCTTGGGGTTCCTGGAGGTGACAATGCTGGCTTTCCGAACGGACGCCGGCCTGGCGATGATGTGGTTGACTTGTCCTTGCGGGTAGCCATGGGAGCACTTTGTGCATTGACCGGTACTGGCGATACTTTGAAAGTGGGTTGCAAACCATCAGATGCGCTGGCCGGAGCGTTGCCTCTAACCGATGGCGTTCGCAAGGATGCGACTACGTTCAAGTCCACCTTCCCTTACTTTAATACGCCGCTTCCTGGCAACAACTAAGGAGAAAATGATGAGCAATCGAATTTTCTTCAAGGTAGCCGCCTTAACGGTACTGACGCTGGGTGTCGCCGCGTGCGGAGGGGACGGAGGAGGACTTGGCTCCGGTGGTGGCGGGGCAGTTCCGGCGCAAGACAGCTTTTTTACAGCGGTCAACGCCGTGATTGCCTCCGGCCGTGACGATACCGATCCAAGGGAAGTTGACTCCATCACGGCGACTTCTCCGGAAGACTCCGAACCGACGTCACTGGATAGTTAGGAACTTTTCTCCAGGTAACCGGGCAGAAACTGCTTCTGGCAATTCCTGGGAAGTCAAGTTGCTGTCACTGGGGAATAACGCGGCATCGCTAGCTCTCAGTAAACGGAGCAGACCTATAAAGGCAACTGGTCCATTCACATGCAAAAAATATCGGCGTGTCACAAGACACGCCGATATTTCATTGAGTCTCTCCAGGAAACTGGTGCCACCTTCCGCTACGCGATTCAGCTGCGAGCCAACTGAAAAACCGCCAGGTCAATTTGCTGAAAAAGTTTTCCAGAGCTGGTATTCATTCAGCTCTGGATTGTTCTCGCTTCGGTACGAAGCAGACCCAATCGGCGCATTTGATTGTTGGCACCTGTCAATCACTTTTGGGCTGAGGTCTTGTCTTGCCATATCCCGACCGTCAACTCGTGCGCTCGCACTGGGCAGCCATGGATTGCCGCGCTGCGCTCGCAATGACGGGGATGCTGTCACGCATTGTGGAAAGCTCAATAATTCAATGCGAAATCAGGCGTACCGCCGCAGACAGTGCTGTAGCACGGCAAGGCGGGAGCAAGGACCTATCGCGTTGAAGTAGAAGTAGAAATGGAATCAGTCGCGCACGCAGCGCGTCGCCAGGGGCTCAAGCGGATAGTGCAGCACCGCCTCGCGTGCGCTAGCGCCCAGACCAAATTCCGCGCGCAACCGGGGGCTGCTGTAAACCGTCTGCTGCCCGCCCTGGCCGCCGGCGTCGCGCAACAGAACGTCGTCGCCGCGCGCGCCCTTCAAAATGGCCGTGTCATTGACAAATCTGACGGTGAACTGCATGCCTTGCTCGCACCGGTAAAGCGGCAGTGCCGAGGGATCGCTGCTTTTCATCCCTGCGCAGCCGGCTAGAGCTGCTACGCTTGCCAGCGCCATCACGGCCGCCATCCGTTTGCCTGCGTGTTGGTTCATGTGCTTGCCTTTCAGTGTTTAGGGTCTTCAGGAAATCGAGTGGGTGAATTTGGTTCATTTTAGAGAGCAGGCAGCATGCAAGTCAGTATTTTTAGCCGCAGGTATTCCTCATCACGC
>JAYWDL010000481.1:0-3175 GCA_043779865.1 Polaromonas sp. | reverse complement strand
CTTGCCGTCCTGGTCGCGCAAATACTGGTCAATGTCCTGCTCGCTCACGGTCACGCGTGATTCGACCTCGCGCTGGCGCAGACGGTTAACGAGCAGCTCGTCACGAATTTCCGAACGGAACTGCGCATAGTCGATGCCATCGGCCTTGAGACGGCGGCGCAATTCTTCCACCGTGGTCTGGTTCTGGCGGGCCACCGTCTGGACTGCCGCTTCCACCGCGTTGTCGTCCACCTTCAGCCCCGACGCCCGCGCCATCTGAAGCTGCACCTTGTCAATGATCATGCGCTCGAGCAGCTGCGCCACCAGCTCGCCGCGCGGCGGCGGCGCGACGCCCTGCTGCTGCAGTTGCTGCTCGGTGCGAACCAGCTTGGCGCGCACTTCGCTGTTGGTGATCGGCTCGGAATTGACCACTGCCACAATGAAGTCGGCTTGCTGCTGCACCGCAGCGCCTGGCCGGGGCGTGGTTGCGGTCACGGCCGGCGCCACCAGACGCGGCGCGCCCACAGGCCGCGTGCCCTGCGCTTGCACCCCGCTCAGCGGCAGCGCGAGCAGGAGAAGCAGTGAAACGGTCAGCGGCGAGGCCGGGAAAATTCCGGTAAAAAAACGGTGTTTAGTCATAGGTGGTGAAGCGGCTGGGAGGGCTGATTTTCTCACGCAGGTACTGGTAGCGTGGAACACTGGTCTTGAGCGTTTCCAGCGGGTTGGCGCCGATGCGGGAAAAACCGACAAATTCGAGCTGGAACAGGAGCCTGGTGGCGGAGGTCACGGTGCTGTTTTGCGAGCGCTGCAGTACCACGCGGCCAATCCAGCAGCAGCCATCGTACTCAACGCCCACCACCGCATCAACCAGTTTTTTATCGAGCGTGCTGTAGTTCAGGCGGCCGACGCCATAGTAGCGTCCGCCTCCCTGGCCCTGGCCGGCACCGAGGTCGCGGCCCTTGTCACCCCACAAGTCGTTGATGGGCCACTGCCAGCTGACGTCAATCTGCTCGCTGATATTGCGCTGGCGCCTGAATGCGGCACTGATGGTGCGATAGTTGCTCGGGTGGTAACGCAGGCCGACAGAAGCCAGTTCGGACTGCTTTATTTTGGGGTTGTACTGCACCGTACTGTCAAACGACCATTGCGGCACCCAGTTGACCGTCGCGCCGACCAGCAAGTCGCTGACGCGGTCAGTCACCGGCAAGTCACCCGGCACGGGCAAAACGCCAGGCACTGGCAAACTGACGCGCTGGTCTTGAAAACCCAGGCGCTGTGCAATGCCCAGCCGAACGGCCTCGGCGCCGGTTGCCGGGTCCAGCAGACGCGACGTCAGGCCCAGCGTCAGCAGGTTGGAATCCGAAATACGGTCATTGCCGACAAAGGCGTTTTCGGTGAAGACGGTGGCAAAGTTGAAACTGTTGGCGGCCGAATCATAGTTGGGCAGATTGCTCTGGTCGCGGAACGGGGTGCGTACATAAAATGCACGCGGCTCCAGCGTCTGGGTAAAGCTGCGGCCAAGGAAACTGGCGTCACGTTCGAACTGCAGGCCGCTGTCCAGGCTGAAAGTCGGGACGATGCGCGAGGCCGTCATGGCGCCATTGGCCAGCGGCGCATCAAACTTGTAACTGGTGGCATGCAACTGCACCTTGGGGGTGATGAACCCGCCCGGCGACAACCACGGGTGGCTGACCTGCAGCCGGGTGAAGGCGCGGTCGCCGTCAGGCTGCAGGGTCAGCGACCGGTCGGCGGAAAAGCGTGTGTAGTCACCCTGAACAGACCAGTCAAAGCCGTCGCCCATTCCCGCCAGCGGTGCATCCACACGCGTGTAGGCAGCGGTGAACTGCGGCAAACGGTCATACGGCGGGATGATCGGTGAATTCACATCCTGCAGGGTTTGCCACTTGAGCGCGCGCACGGCTGAAGTAAAGTAACCCCGGTTCCAGTTCAGGGAAGCATCCTGGGTCAGCAGCCGCTGGGTTACCACGCCGGTGGCGACCGGAAAATCACGCCAGTAGTCGTTGTCGCTGACGCGGTTCAAATTCAGGTTGAGCCCCAGCGCGCCGATGGCCGGCAAGCCGGTATCAATGGCGCCAAGGTGCTGCAAGCTGTAGGACCAGCGGTCGCGGTTGCGCAACTTGTCGCCAGGCAGCACGTTGGCGCGCAGCCGGCCGGTGTAGCTGGGATCCAGGTAGCGAAATTCCCCGGCCAGGTCAACGCCGCGCTTGCTCATGATGGCCGGAGAAAGCGTTGCATCCCGGTTCGGCGCAATGTCAAAGTAATACGGCTGGCGGACTTCAAGGCCGTTGACCGAGCCCAGGCCCAGCGTTGGCGGCAGCAAGCCGGACTTGCGCTTGTCGCTCAGCGGGAAGCTGACCTTGGGGAACGCCAGAATCGGCACATCCTTGAAGCGCACGACGGCCCCGGTCGCCACGCCAACCTCCTCGTCCAGATCAAAGTCAAAGCGCGTGGCGGTGAGTTCCCACGCAGGCTTCCAGCTTGCTTCGTTGTCACGCTCGCAGGTGGTGTAGCTGGCGCGTTGCACGCTGAAATGCTTGTCGTCAATGAAATCGGCGCGCTCGGCCTGGCCGTTGCCGCCATTGCTTAGAAAACGGTAGCGCGGCGTGGTGAAAAAGCCTTCAAAACGGTCCAGCTTGAGTTCCAGCTCGGGGCCTTCAAAACGGTTGCCGGCATTGTTGATGCGCACATTGCCGCGGGTTTTGAGCTGATCGTCGGGCTGGTAGTACTCGATATGGTCAGCGCGCAGCGAGGTGGCGCCACGGCGCAGCTCGGCGTTGCCGTCAATCACTGTTTCCAGATCCGGGCGTCCTGACACCTGGTCGCCGAAGACAAACGTCGGCCCCTCGTTTCCAGGCGTTTTTGAGACACCCTCGGCCAGCATGGGCGAACTTTTGAGCGACAGCGGACTGGACGGAACAGCGCTTTCAGTAGCGGCCGGCGCTTGCGCATGGCCAGCTCCGGCAGCGGCCAGACCCAGCGTGGCGAACAGCACCAGCCGGGAAACCGCATCGGCCACCGGGGAAAACATAAAAGAAGAGCGGGATGCGCGGCGCATCGTTTGTATGAGATAAACCCGTTTGTAAAATCAGGCCCGATTATCCATGACCCTCCGCCGCGCCCTCATCGCGCCTTCGCGGGTTGCCGCACTGACCAAAGGCCAGCAAAACATGACCGT
>JAYWDL010000480.1:0-3176 GCA_043779865.1 Polaromonas sp. | reverse complement strand
CATAACGCACATAGCCGCCATAGCTGGGCAGGTAGGGCACCAGTTCGACGAAGAAGGCGAACAGGGCGAAGAGGATGAAGCCCCAGACAAAAGGCCAGTAAGTGGTCTTGCGCTTTTTCACAAACAGCCAGCCGGCCAGCACCAGCAGCGGCAGTGTCAGCGCCAGGCGGTATAAAAAGACCCGCAACTCCACGCGGCGGTATTCGGCATTGAGCGCCTGCTGCGCAGCCTGCTCCATTTCCGCCAGCTTGCGGCGTTCGCGAACCGTGCTCTGCCGTGCATCCAGAGCGGCTTGTTGCTGGGCTTGCACCGCCACGCCAGCGGCACGCTCCTTGTCTTTCAGGCCATCGAGCGCCCGGGTGCGCGACACCAACTCCGCATCCTGTTCCGACAACTGCGTGGCATGGCGGGTGGACAGCCAGTTATTAAACGTTTCACGTGCCGCTGTCGTGTCAGACTGCGCCACCCGCCGCTTGAGTTGCGCCTGCTCCAGCGCGGCATCTGCGTCCTGCTCGGCGCGTTCGGTGGTTTTGATGGAATTGCGCAGCGCCGCGCTGGCCGCCCTGTCCATGAAATCGTCGAGCGCGAGCTGCTTTTCAACCTTGGGCAAATCCCCTACCAGCGTGCCGCCTAGGCCGATCAGGAAGCTGGCAAACACAATCGCCACCAGCCACAGGCCACGGTGCATCCATTTTTCTGTCAATCGCAGGGTTCTACTCATGGCAAGACGCTCCTTAAGGTAGTTTTAGGGTGACAGGCGCGCCGCCCAGGCCAGCGCGCTGCAGCCACTGAAACACCGAATCGACGGTGACGGTTTCAATCCGGTCGGCGAACCGCTTCTCGTTCGGATGGTCGTCAAACGCCACGTTGGCCGCCGTCGCGCGTCCGCCTAGCCGCGTCAGCGGGCCAATGTGCAGCGTGGCGGGCTCGTAAGCATTGAACTGCAGCCAGGCCTGGGCCTGCTCGCGGGTTTTGATCTGCGGCTCCATCGCCAGCGCCAGCGTCTCGATGGCCCACTGGTTGGATTGCTGGTATTTGCGGCCCCAGGCGTAGCTGACGATGCTGTAGGGCTTGGCATTCAGGATCAAGGCCCGGCTACTTTCCCCGGAATCGAGCAGCAGGGGAAGCAGGCGCTCCTGCACCTCGCGCGTCGGCACCACCCATGCGGCTTCATAACGCCACAGGTCATCGAGGAAAAACTCACCCAGGCCTTGGCGGTACACGAAAGCATCAGCAGTACCGCACTGGTTGAGCTTGTGCATCACGCGCCAGACATGGCCGCTTTTGCCGTCCGCCGTGACCTGCGGCTGCTGGTAGGCAAACCCGAAGTGCGAGTAGTAGATGTTGTATTTGCTCAAGTCCTGGCCAGCACGCGCCAACAACACCACGCGCTGGCCGCTGGCATCCAGCGCGGCCTGCGTGCGCTCGGCCAGATTCAGGCCGCGCACCACCGTCTGCGCTTGCGGCGGATGCTCGGCTTCGCAGGAGCGGCCGGCCTGTGCCAGCGGACTGACCAGCAGGCCCAGCCACAACAGCAGCCGCACAAAAAATGATGGGGTCATGCGCATCCCCTCAGTGGGTCAGGCGTTCGTTGTGCAGCAAGGCGCGCCCCAACTCGTTGGGAATAAACGCAATCGCCTGGCCCGCCGCCGAAAGCACCACGCCCGCCCCCACCACGCTGACCGTGAGCACGGTGCCGGCGGCCACGGACGCCCCGGCCACGCCCTTGCCGAAGATTTCGATGCTCGCCTGGGCTCCGTCGGAGGCTCGCTCCAGCAGATAGACCGTGCCGCGCGCAGAAACTTCCAACAGCCTGACGACCAGCACAGTGCCAGCTGTTGACAGCACCACCGGCAACACCACCACGCTGCTGACGGCAGCGGAGGCCACAACCACAGACGCTATCGGCAAGGCCGACAAGGTGCTCAACGCTGAGACCTCGCTTTGCGCTTTAGCATCAAAAGAGGCACTACCGCACGCCAGTAGGGCACTAGTAGCTATTAAAATAGTAGCAATCCCGCGTTTCATGGAATTCTCCCAAAAAAGTTGTTAGTTGGCAATTCAAAGCAGCGATTAGCTGAGGTCCGATGGGTTGCGCAGCGTGCGGGCCGTCAGGCGGGCTTCGCTCAGATCCGCTTCATGCCGGTCACGCAGGGTTTTAGCCAGCGTGAAGGTGCAGGTAATCAGGTAAAGCCAGCTCACGCCTAGAAACGCCTTGTAGGTTTCATTCACCTCCATGCGCCACAAGCCCCAGCCGGTCAGCGACATCGCCAGAACAAAGCCGCCCCAGACCACCAGCTTGAACATCGGCGTGTCTGCCAGTTTGCCTTCAGCCTGGGTTTTTTCCTGATCCCGTACGTACTTGGCCAGAACAAAAGCAGCCGACAGGCAAAAGAAATAACCCATCACCATAAAAGCCCGGTCCAGGTCGCGGCCGGGCAGATACGACAGGCCCACCGCACAGAGAAAAACGGCAAGTAAAAAAGAAACCCAGACCTGGACTTGCCAGGGTTTGGAGTCACGGTGGATCAGTGTTTGCATAAAAACCTTTGAAGTTGTTGAGGATGGACGCAGTTTGCGTGGCCGAGGCAGGCAGCGGGGCAGATTTCTGTACAGGTGGTATCTATTGGGGTATCTGGTATCTATATACGATACCTTACGAAGAAAACGAGCGGCAACAGCCCAACGGACAGACCAGGGATGAAGAGACATCTGTCGTGAAGTTTTGCGGTGAGGGGGCGGGTTGGTCAGCTGCGGGGTAAAGCGGCTAAAGACTGATTGCGGCTTTAGACCAATCGAAAATACTTGCTCCATACCGGTCACTCAGGGCTACAGGCTTTTGGCCGGCAATTTGGCGGCGATTTCAATGATCACAGCAGCCGTATCCGACCAGTTACAGTCATTAATCACGTCGGCTATCAGGTTGGTCAAAATCGTCTTGGCGATGAATGTCAAACTTGACTGACAATAGATATATTGAAACAGAACCCAAACTCAGTGAAAACTGCTGCCAGAAATGGGCCATCGTGGCAAGCTCGGAACAACTTAAGGCGCTAATTAAGTCGCACATCAGTCGCGACGACGGACACTTCTATTCCGTCGCGATGCAGGTCGCTGCGCACGAAGCCAAACTGGGCCACGGCAAGCTCGCTGGAGAACTGCGCGACCTGATAGAT
>JAYWDL010000479.1:0-9104 GCA_043779865.1 Polaromonas sp. | reverse complement strand
TTTTCTGTACGCCCGCCGGTGGTCAGCACCACCACGCCATGGCCCAGCGTGCCCGCCACCTGCACGCCCTGCACCACGCTGGCGCGGTAGGCGGCCGTCGAGTAGGGCTTGACGATGCCGGTGGTGCCCAGGATGGAAATGCCGCCCAGGATGCCAAGCCGCGCATTCAGCGTTTTCTTGGCCATCTCCACGCCTTGCGGCACCGAAATGCAGACCTCGAAGCCGGTTTCTTCCAGCAGCTCGCCGGCGGCGGCCTGCACATTGGCCATGATGTTGCGGCGCGGCACTGGATTGATGGCCGGGCCGCCCACCGTCAGGCCCAGGCCGGGCATGGTCACGGTGCCGACGCCAAAACCCCCCGTCAGCAGCACCTGGCCGGGCAGATCCCGGCGCAGCGTCACGTCGGCCGTGAGGTGAGCCTTGTCGGTGCAGTCGGGGTCGTCGCCCGCATCCTTGATGACCATGGCGTGCGCCGTCTGGCCATCTACCGAGCCGTTCAGCACCGCAAAAGTCACCAGGTCGCCATTGGGCAGCAGGCACTCAATGCTGCCCGGCACCTGCCCGGTGACCAGGCCCAGCGTGGCCGCCCGCGCAGCAGCAGCCGAACACGCGCCGGTGGTGAAACCGGTGCGTGTGCCGCGTGGCGCATTTTTGTCCATCATGCTGGGGTTTTCTGCGCAAGCTCTTGCGCTTCGGCCAAACCCAACAGAGCGTGAATGGCCGCCACTACCAGCGTAGAGCCACCCTTGCGGCCGCGAATCACCACCCAGGGCACCGCGTTTTCCAGCGCCATCAGGTCTTTGGACTCGGCAGCTGACACGAAACCGACCGGCATGCCCACGACCAGGGCCGGGCGCGCGCCTTCTTCATGAATCAGCCGCACCAGCTCAATCAGCGCCGTGGGTGCGTTGCCTATGCCCACGATGGCACCGTTTATCAGGCCCAGGCGGTGAGCCTTGCGCATGGCTTGCACGGCGCGGGTGGTGCCTTCGGCTTTGGCGGTTTCAATCACGTCGGCATCCGAGATGAACTGATGCGTGGCCATGCCGAAATGACCCAGGCGCGGCGCTGACAAGCCCACGCAAATCATCTCCACATCGGCCACCACGCGGGTGCTGCGCGACAGGACTGCGGCCACACCGGCTTCAACCGCCAGTGGGTGAAAGTCGGTCAGGCCGTTGAAGTCGAAATCGGCATTGGCGTGGATCATGCGCCGCACGATGGGCCACTGGGCCGGTGTGTAGGTGTGCGATACCACTTCGCGGTCAATCACGGCAAAGGAGTCGTGCTCTATGGCCCGGCCTGCAGCGGTGAGCTGCTCGGTGACGACGTTGTGGGCGCTCATGGGTGGGCGTGCTCGTGAGGTTGATCGTGAGGATGCGCGTGATCATGTCCATGGTCATGCGGATGCGGATGGTCGTGGTCGTGATCGTGGCCGTGCGCGATGGCATCGTCATGGTGGTGCCCACCCATGCCGTTTTCGACGCCAAACTCGCGGTATTTGCAGCCATCGCACGGCATGAGTGACTCGGGCGTTCCGCGTTTCAGGTCATTCACCCGGTCTTCCAGCAACTCAAAAATCTCGCGCTCAAAACCAAAGTACGCCGTCGAGGCAAAGCGGATGGTGGGGTACTGAGTTTTCAGGTTTTCGACCTGTCGGGTGATGCGTTCGACCAGCGTGCCGTTAAACAGGTAGTACGGCAGCACCACCACCTGCGTCATGCCCAGCAGGCTTTGCCGCTGCACGGCTTTTTCAAGGCGCGGGTAAGTAATGCCGGTAAAGGCCAGATCGACCAGTTCGTGGTCGGTTTCCTCCATCAGCCAGCGCGACATCTTGGCCATCTCGCCGTTGGCCTGCCGGTCAGACGAGCCGCGTCCCAGAATTACCACGCCAGTAGTCGTAGGGTCAGGCATGTCGAGCGCCTGCATCGCGCCTTTCAGGCGGCGTTTGACGATGGACAGAATGGGGTCACAAGCCGTGAGGTGCGGTGCGTACAAAAACTGCACCTGCGGAAATTTGAGCCGCGCGCCGTCAATGGCCTGCGGAATGTCCATCTTGACGTGCCCGGCGGCATTCAATATCAGCGGAACCACCATCACGCGTTGTGAGCCGCTTGCGGCGCGGCGCAGGCCTTCGCTCATGGTGATGTCAGAAAACTCGATGAAACAAATCTCGATGCGCCAGCCTGGCTGCCGCGCGCGCCACAGCTGTGCAAAAGCTTCAATCTCGTCGTTGCCTGATTTTTCGCGTGAGCCGTGGCCCACCAGAAGAATGGTGTCTGCTGTCATGTTGTCTCCGAAAGGTCTGTAGGGGTATCGGTGGTCGGGTTCGTGCTGGCGCGCCGAAATTTATGCGTAAAACTCGCGTCGTAAAGTTTCGACTTGGCCAGCGTTGTCCAGTGCCGCGCACCCAGCGTCGGGCTGGCAATAATCATTGACTGGCTGACAATTTTTGCGTCACGGCACAGGCCCTGAATGGTAGCCACCGTACCGCGAACAATTTTTTGTTCACCCGGCCAGCTGGCCTTGTGAACCACCACCACTGGAGCGTCTGGCGACCATCCCGCAGCCGTCAGGGCAGCCGTGACCCGGCCCATCAGCGTGATGCTTAAAAAGATGCACAAGGTGCTGTGGTGCGCCGCCAGCACCTCAAGGGATTCGCCCTCAGGCATGGGAGTACGCCCTTCGACCCGCGTGAAAATCACGGTTTGGGTCACCTCGGGCAGCGTCAGGCTTTCCACCGCAGCCGCCGCTGAAGCCATGGCGGACGACACGCCCGGAACCACCTCGATGGCGATGCCGGCACGGTCCAGCGGCTGCACCAGCTCAATCAGCGCCCCATACAAACCAGGGTCGCCGGTTTGCAGGCGCACCACGGTCGCGCAGCGGCCGGCCTGCTCAATCAGCCAGGCCGACATCTGCTCCAGCGTCATGTCCTTGCTGTCAGCAATCACACAGCCTGCCGGTGCCCAGCGCGTGGCCGCCTCGCTGACCAGTGAACCTGCAAACAAAATGGCACCCGAGCGCTCAATCAGCGCCCGGCCCTTGACAGTGATCAGCTCCGGGTCGCCTGGACCTGCACCAACGAACCAGACTGTGCCCGTGGTGCAAGCGCGGCCTGGGTCCATGAGCGGGGGATCAATCTGCATGCTTTTTTTCCGGTGTGAGATTCATGGGTAGGACGTTAAATTCTGGGCAAAGCCACCCATTGACCGGCCAGCTGATGCACGGCAATGCGGTGGTCAAACACTTCTTCAAGTGCGCGGTGCGTGGCGGCATCGCTGCAGGCGCCTTGGTGCGTGATGCGGCCGTGGCTCATCACCACCAGTTCATCGGCCTGCAGCGCGAACGAGATTTCATGCAGCACGCTGACAACGGTTTTGCCGCTGGCGACCAGACCGCGCACCATCAGCAGCCAGTCAGTCTGGTGCGGCGGGTCCAGGTTGGCCAGCGGTTCGTCCATCAACAGCACCTCGGCCTCGACCGCCAGCGCGCGCGCCAGCAGCACGCGCTGGCGCTCGCCACCCGAGAGCTGGCCCAGCGGCCGGCCGCGCCAGTCCCAGGCCTGCGTGGCGCGCAGGGACCGCTCGACGGCGGCGTGATCGGCGGCGCTGGGCGGCGCCAGCCAGGCCTGGTGCGGCAGGCGGCCGAGCATGGCCACGTCATAAACGGTCAGGTCGTCGGCCGAACTTTCGTTCTGGCCCAGCCACGACAGTTGCAGCGCCCGCTCCCGCCCGCGCATTGCGGCCATCGGCTGGCCGAGCAAAGCCACCTCGCCGCTGTGGGCCAGCAGCCCCGCCAGCACCTTGAGCAAGGTCGATTTGCCCGCGCCGTTGGGGCCGACGATGCTGGTCCAGCGGGCGGCTGGCAGGGCCAGCGAAATACCGTGAATAACCTCAAGGTTTCCGAGCTTGGCGCTTATGGAACGGGCATATATAGCTATCGAATTAATAGCAGAAACTGGCATGATTGAAGTCATAGTCCGCTACCTCGCCCGCTATGCCGGTGCATCAGCCAGAGCAGATAACTGCCGCCCAGCACGGCGGTCAGCACGCCCACCGGCAGCTCTTGCGGCGCCATCAACCCCCTCGCCAGAATGTCGGCGGTCGTCAGCAGCACCGCGCCCATCAGGCTGGCCAAGCCAATCAGCCGGCCGTGCGTGGTCTTGACGACCGAGCGCACCAGATGCGGCGCGGCCAGGCCGACAAAAGCAATCAGCCCGGTCTGCGCCACGGCCGTGCCGGTGGCCAGTGCCAGCACCGCCACCAGACCAGCGCGCATCTGCGGCAGGGGCAGGCCCAGGCTTTGCGCCGTGGCTTCGCCCAGTGCCAGGCCATCGAGCGCATGGCTCATCATCCAGGCGGCCACCATCATGGCGGCAAACACCGCCGCCATGATGGTGCAGGCTGACCAGCCGACAAAGCCGGTGCTGCCCAGCATGAAGGACTGCATGGCCTGCATGATCTCGGGCGTGAGCAGCAACAGCAGCGACGTGATGGCGCCCAGCACCACCCCGACAATCACCCCCGCCAGCAGCAGCCGCAGCGTGTGCTGCACGCCTTTGGCCAACAGCAAGGTCAGCAATACGGCCAGCACGGCGCCGACAAAGGCAGCGCCCGTCAGCCCGATGCGCGCCAGCCAGTGGGTGGCCAGCGGCGACACGCCAAACAGCGCCATGGCCGCTGCCACGCCCAGCGACGCCCCCGACGCGCTGCCCAGCAGATACGGGTCGGCCAGCGGATTGCGAAACAGGCCTTGGGCCACCGCACCGGCCAGGCCCAGCAAGGCACCGGCCAGCCAGGCGCCCAGCGTGCGCGGCAGGCGGATTTCCGAAACGATTTGAAGCGCCTGCGCGTCGCGCTGCATGGCCAGCACACTGTCAAAACCGGTGCTTCCCACGCTCATCCCCAGCAACAACAAGGCGGCAGAAGCCAACAGCAAGCCCAGAGCCAGCCAGAAGGCTTTGCGGTGCTGGCGGGTGAAAGGCAGGCTCATCCGGCCTTGTCCGCGATGCATCTGGCCATGATGCGGGCCGCCTCGGCCATGCGCGGGCCGGGACGCACCAGCACGTCGGACTCGTCCACGCCAAACACGCAGATGCGCTGTTCCCTGACGGCCTTGATGCTGGACCAGCCGGGGTAGGACACCATGTCCTGCATGCCGCGGTTGCCAACCATGATCAGATCGGGGTTGGCACGAACCACAAACTCCGGGTTGATCCGGGGAAACGGTCCCAGCGCGGCGGGTATGACGTTTTTCACGCCGAGCCGCGAGAGCGTTTCACCAATGAAGGACGCTTCGCCGGCCGCATAAGGCCCACGGCTGACTTCAAAGTACACCCGCGTGTTTTTGGCTTGGGGTGAGAGCGATTGCGCGGCCGCCGACACGCTGCTGTCAATGATGCGCCAGAGACGGTCCGCGCCCGCTGCATCAGGAATTTCGAGCAGCGCGCCGATCTTTTTCAGCACGCGCCTGACGTCGGCATGACTTTTAGGCTCCAGCGCCACCACCTTGATGCCAAGTGCCTCCAGGCGCTGGCTGGCGCGCGAGGACGTGGCCAATAGGACCACATCGGGCTTGAGCGCGACGATGGCTTCAATGTTCGGGTCCAGCCCGCCGCCCACCACGGGCAAGCGCCGCACGCTGGCCGGGTAGTTGGAGTAGCGGTCCACCCCGACCAGGCGCTGGCACTGCTCCAGCGCGCAGACGCTTTCGGTCAGGGAAGGCAGCAGGCTGACGATGCGCTGCGGGCTTAGCGCGAACGTGACGCTGACGCCGCGGTCATCAATCAATTCCAGGGCGCAGACAGACGTCATGGCCAAGAAGCAAAACATCAAAACCGCCAGGGCTCTTTTCATGGCTGGCCTTTCAATGTGAGCGGCAAACCAGCGGCCATGAAGGTCACGCGCTCGCAGACCTGCGCCATGTCCTGGTTCAGCCGCCCGAGCGCATCGACAAACGCGCGTGTCTCGCGCCCGAGCGGAATCACGCCCAGGCCGATCTCGTTGCCGACCAGCACGACCGGACCTGGCGCTTCTTTGAGTGCTCCTAAAACAATAGCTACCTGCGCCCGTTGAACATGCGCGAAAGCCTGTTTTTGTTCATGACTTTTACACTTTTCCACGGGCATGAGCCAATTGGTCAGCCACAAGGTCAGGCAGTCCACCACGACCAGCGTTTGCGGCTGGCTGTGACGGGCCAGCGTCTGGGCCAGATGCAAAGGCTCTTCAATGGTGTGCAGATTCGGCACGCGCGCTGCCCGATCGTATTGGTGGCGCGCAATGCGTTCGCGCATTTCCTCATCCCAGGGCTGGGCGGTGGCAATCAGCACCGCGCCATGCGCGGGCGACCGGGCCAGCCAGGCCAGCGCCAGCAACTCGGCGCGGCGCGACTTGCCGCTTTTCTGGCCGCCCAGGATCAGCTCGCTGCGGGCGATGGCCAGTTCGTCAGTCATATTGACGACCCCAGTCCAGAATAAAGCGGTGCAGCTTTTCCACACCATCGGTCAGCGCCGCCGGCCCGGGCTGCAAAATCTCGGATGACTTGATCTCGAACAACTGAGCGTTCTTGATGGCCGCGACGTTTTCCCAGCCGGGCCGGGCGGCGACCATCTCGGGCCTGAACTTCTTGCCGCACCAGGAGCCGAAAATGATGTCGGGGTCGCGCCGCACAATCTCCAGGCCGTCGGCAATGATGCGGTCCTTGCCCATGGGCTGCGCGGCCAGTTCGGGAAAGCAGTCGTCGCCGCCGGCAATGCCAATCAGCTCGGACACCCAGGCAATGCAGCTGATGTGCGGGTCGTGCCACTCCTCGAAATACACGCGCGGACGGCGCTTGAGCTCGCTAGCCGCCTGCTCAATCGCCAGCAGGCGCTGCTGCATGGTGTGGATGAGCGCCAGGCCGCGCTCTACCTGGCCGACCATGGCGGCCAGCTGGTACATCATCGAAAAAATCTCGGCCACGCTGCGCTGGTTGAAGATGGTGACCTGAATGCCCTTCTTGACCAGCTGCGACGCGATATCGGCCTGCAGGTCTGAAAAGCCGATGACGCAGTCGGGACGCAACGCCACGATCTTGTCGATTTTGGCGCTCAGATAGGCGCTGACCTTGGGCTTTTCTTCGCGCGCGCGCGGCGGGCGTACGGTGTAGCCTGAAATGCCGACGATGCGCCGCTCTTGTCCCAGCAGGTATAGCCACTCGGTGGGTTCTTCCGTCAGGCAGACGATGCGCTGCGGACCATAGGCCGACGTATCTTTGCTGGCGGCCAGCGCGCGCCAGCCACTTGATGTTTCAGTCATGACCATCCTTTAAAAACAGCTGCGCCGCCGCCGCCGGACTGGAGGCAAACCAGGCGTGAAAATAACTGGCCCTGATCGAGCCAGACACATAAAACGCCTCACCCTCGCCACGCAATGCGCGCCCCGGAGCTGCCTGGGTGCGAGCTACGGCTTGCAGCGGCGTGACGCAGATGGAGTAGTGAAACGTGTGGCCGCGCAGCGAACCGCCAGCCAACTCAAGCTGCTGCGGCCCCAGTGCAGCCAGGCGTTTTTGCATGGTCACGCTGCCGGGCAGAACGCCCCACATCGGGTAGCTTGTGCCATCGACGCTCGTGAGCTGCTCGAACAAGGCCATCATGCCGCCGCACTCGGCCCAGACGGGCTTGCCGGACTGGACGTGATGGGCGATGCTGGCTTTCATGGCGACATTGGCGCTCAGGGTTTCAGCGTGCAGCTCGGGATAGCCGCCGGGCAGCCACAGGGCATCGCAAGGCGGCAGCGACTCATTTACGAGGGGCGAAAAATAAACCAGCCGGGCGCCCATTGCCTGCAGGCAGTCGAGGTTGGCGGCATACAGAAAGCAGAAGGCGGCGTCGCGCGCGACGGCAATGGTCTGGCCCTGCAAGGCGCCCGCCGGTAAGTCCTGAGCGGCTGCCGTGCCCGGTTCAAACGTGACCGCCCAGGCTTGCAGATCATCAGTCGTCATTTTCCCCAGCTTTGTGCCGGCGAGCGCATCGGCAGCCGCATCGAGCCGCTGCAGGGCGTCGCCGAGTTCGTGGTCCATGACCAGGCCCAGGTGTCGCTCAGGCAGCGTGAAGGCGTCGTTTCGCATCAGCGCGCCCTGCCATTGGGCAGGGTCGCGCAAGCCATCCTCAAGCATCACCGCATGACCCGGCGACGCAACACGGTTTGCCAGCACGCCGGCAAAAGGCAAGCCTTCGCGGTAATGCTGCAAGCCCCAGGCCAGCGCGCCAAAAGTACCCGCCATGGCGCTGGCGTCAATCACCGCCAGCACCGGCAGGCCAAAGCGCTGGGCGAGGTCAGCCGCGCTCGGCTGGCCGTCAAACAGGCCCATGACGCCTTCGACAATGATGAGGTCGGCCTGCTGCGCCGCCTCATACAGGCGCTGCGAGCAATCGGCCTCGCCGGTCATCCATAAGTCAAGCTGATGCACGGGCGCGCCGCTGGCCAGGGTCAGCCAGTAGGGGTCCAGAAAATCCGGCCCGCACTTGAAGACGCGCACCTGCCGGCCCTGCCTCGCATGCAGGCGTGCCAAGGCGCAGGCGACTGTGGTCTTGCCCTGGCCGGAGGCCGGGGCGGCGATGAGGATGGCAGGGCAGGTGGGGGTGAACATAGTCCGTTGGGATTGGTTTAGTGCCCTAGAACTTGAAACTCACCGCAGCGACGGCTGCACGTCCTGCTTCAGGATAGATGGAAGTCGTCACGCCGGCGGCACATCTAAAAGCCTGTGTATAAAACTTGTTGTTAAACAGGTTTGTGATGCCCACTGAAAGTTCCACCTTCTGCCACTGATAGGCGTAGCGCGCATCGGCCGTGGTGTAGGCGGGCACGGAACACTGGTTGGCAAAGTCAGGGTGCTGCGACGACACCCGTTTTACACCGCCGCTGACCAGGTGGTTTGTCGTCGGCGTCCAGTCTGCATGCAATGCCAGCGTGTGGCGCGGTGCCAGCGGTACATCTTTGTCGGTGTATGGACCCGATGCAAAAGTGGACTTGCGCAGCGCCGCATTCACGCGCAGGTTCAGGTTCGTTGCGGCAGCATAGCTGCCGTCCAATTCAAACCCGGTGCGGCGGGTAGGGTCAAAG
>JAYWDL010000478.1:0-9107 GCA_043779865.1 Polaromonas sp. | reverse complement strand
TTGTAGAGGCACTCATGAGGAGGCTTTCAGTTTGAGGGTAAATATGTCCATCGGTCCGCCAGAATTTTTATCGAACTCGCAGCCGGCATTCAAGCCCGCCACCGCTACTTCGCGGGCCGTTTTGGCCTTGTCCCAACAGGCGTGCATGGCGCCCAACGCAAAGCTGCGGCCCGAGCCAACGCCCCAAAATTCCTTGAATTCAAAGACTTCGCGGTAGCTGTACAGGCCGTAAATTCCGGTTGCGTTGGCAATGACCACGGTGAACTGGCTGGACTCGTAGGGGTCGTTGTCATCTTCCTTGCTCTGCAGGAAAAAAGCTTCTTTCAGCATGGGGTGCAGCTTGAGGAAGGTGTCGAATATCTCGTCGCGGTTGCCCAGCTTGAGCTGCTCGCCGGGCAGCGTCGCCATGGCTTTTCGCAGCACGGGGAAGTGAGCCACGGTGCCCGCCATGCCGATCAGGCTGACGCCGTCGGGGGTGTCGATCTTGAAGATTTTGCTGTTTGCCTCAAAGCGGTGGGTCAGGCTGGTATCGCCAAAAGTCACCAGCGTGTCTGCTGCCATGGCCACCTGACCCGCTTTCTTGACCACCACCAGAGTTGTCATAGAAAAACGCGGCGGAAGTCCGCCAGAACCTGGCCCAGGTAGGCGTTGAAACGCGCCGCAGCAGCGCCATCAATCACGCGGTGATCCCAACTCAAGGACATCGGCTGCATCAGGCGCGGCTGGAATGCCTTGCCGTCCCAGACCGGCTCGATGCGGCTCTTGCATACGCCAAGAATGGCCACTTCAGGCGCATTGATGATGGGCGTGAAGTAACGCCCGCCAATGCCGCCGAGTGACGAAATCGTGAAGCACGCGCCCGACATGTCGGCCGGACCGAGCTTGCCGTCGCGCGCTTTTTTAGCCAGTTCGCCCATCTCCTGCGATATCTGGATGATGCCTTTCTTGTCGGCATCCTTGATGACGGGCACGACCAGGCCGTTGGGTGTGTCGGCGGCAAACGCAATGTTGAAATACTGCTTGAGCACCAGCTGGTCGCCGTCGAGCGAAGCATTGAACTGCGGAAACTTCTTGAGCGCAGCGACCGAAGCCTTGATCAAAAAGGCCAGCATGGTGATCTTGACGCCGGATTTTTCGTTTTCCTTGTTCATCTGGACGCGGAAGGCTTCCAGCTCGGTGATGTCGGCATCGTCATGGTTGCAGACATGCGGAATCATCACCCAGTTGCGGTGCAGATTGGCGCCACTGATCTTCTTGATGCGCGACAGGTCCTGGCGCTCAACCGGGCCGAACTTGGTGAAATCGACCTTGGGCCACGGCAGGAGGTCAAGCCCGGCACCCTTGCTGCTGCCCGATAGCGCGGGCGCTTTGGCAACCTGCGCCTGGGTGCGGGTGTCGCCCGCCATCACGGCTTTGGTAAAGCCCTGCACATCGTCCAGCGTGATGCGGCCTTTGGGGCCCGTGCCCTTGAGTTCGGCCAGCGGCACGCCCAACTCACGGGCAAATTTACGAACAGAAGGCGATGCATGCGGCAAACCGCCTTGTGGCGGAGTTGCGGGTTCATGCGCAGGCACAGGCGTTGACGTTGCCGTTGCCGTTGCCGTTGCAGCGGCAGCGGATGTGGATGCGACGGGCGCAGAAGCTGTGGCCGTCGCCGGCGTTAAGGCAGCGGATGCGGCTGGCGCCGGGGCCACAGATGCCGCCGGGGCTGCCGTGCCTTCGAGGATAGCCAGCAAGTCGCCAATATTGACCGTGTCGCCCAGCTTGACCTTGAGTTCTTTCAGTAAGCCGGCGGCCGAGGACGGAATTTCCATCGAAGCTTTGTCGGACTCCACCGTGACCAGTGATTGCTCGACCTTGATGGTATCGCCCACCTTGACCAGCACCTCGATCACTGACACATCCTTGAAGTCACCAATGTCCGGCACACGCACTTCAACAGGGCCGGCAACCGCCGCCGTGGCAGGAGCCAGCGCCGCAGGGGCAGCCGCTGCTTCTTTTTTAATAGCTGCTGGCGCAGGTACATCAAGCGCAGGAGCCTGTTTTGGCTCGGATTCTGCCGCGCCCTGCACTTCCAGCGTCAGCACAACCGAGCCCTGCTTGACCTTGTCGTCGAGCTTGACCTTGAGTTCCTTGACCACACCCGCGTGGCTGGACGGAATCTCCATTGAGGCTTTGTCGGACTCCACCGTGATCAGCGATTGCTCGGCCGCCACGGTATCGCCCGGCTTGACCAGCAGCTCGATAACCGTTACTTCGTCGAAATCCCCAATGTCAGGGACTTGAATATCTACCAATGCCATGTTGTTGTCTCCGATTGCTTGCGTCTTGGAAGGGAGGGTTTTACGTCAAGCGTAAAGCGGATTGATCTTGTCGGCATTGATGCCGTATTTCTGGATGGCTTCGGCCACTTTGGCCACCGGTACGGTGCCCTCTTCGCTCAGCGCTTTCAGCGCGGCAACCACAATGTAGTGACGATTGATTTCAAAGTGCTCGCGCAGCTTGCTGCGGAAGTCGCTCCGGCCAAAGCCGTCGGTACCCAGCACTTTAAAGGTGCGTTCTTTAGGGATGTAGGAACGGATCTGTTCGGCATAGGCCTTCATGTAATCGGTTGACGCCACCACCGGACCCGCATGCGGTTCAAGCTGCTCAGCCACAAAGGAAACACGTGGTTTGTCCATCGGATGCAGAAGGTTCCAGCGCTCAGTGTCCTGGCCATCGCGCGCCAGTTCATTGAAGCTCGGGCAGCTCCAGACATTGGCAGCAACACCCCATTCTTTTTCCAGCAGGGCCTGCGCTGCAATCGACTCACGCAAAATAGTTCCAGATCCCAGCAACTGAACGCACGGTGTCAGTTTTGGCCCTTCCTTGCACAAATACATGCCCTTGATGATCTGCTCTTCAGTGCCGGCCTTCAGGCCCGGCATGGCATAGTTTTCGTTCAGCAAGGTGATGTAGAAGTACACGTTGTCCTGTTTTTCGACCATGCGTTTCAGTCCATGGTGCAGGATGACGCCTACTTCGTGCGCAAAGGTCGGGTCGTAGCTGATGCAGTTGGGAATCGTGCCAGCCAAAATATGACTGTGGCCGTCTTCATGCTGCAGGCCTTCGCCGTTCAGCGTGGTGCGGCCCGAGGTGCCGCCCAGCAAAAAACCGCGCGCCTGCATGTCGCCCGCTGCCCAGGCCAGATCGCCGACGCGCTGGAATCCAAACATCGAGTAGTACACATAAAACGGCACCATGATGCGGTTGTTGGTGCTGTATGAAGTAGCCGCTGCAATCCAGCTGCTCATGCCGCCCGCTTCGTTGATGCCTTCCTGCAGAATCTGGCCCTTTTTGTCCTCCTTGTAATACATCACCTGGTCTTTATCGACCGGCGTGTATTGCTGGCCGGCAGGGTTGTAGATGCCAATCTGGCGGAACAGTCCTTCCATGCCGAAGGTGCGCGCCTCGTCAACCAGAATCGGCACGACGCGCGGGCCCAGCGCCTGGTCGCGCAGCAACTGCGTGAGAAAGCGCACATAAGCCTGGGTGGTCGAGATTTCACGGCCTTCAGCGGTAGGCTCAAGCACGGCCTTGAAAGTTTCCAGCGCCGGAACGGTGAAATTCTCGTCAGACCTGGTACGGCGGGACGGCAGATAACCGCCCAGAGCCTTGCGGCGCTCGTGCAGGTATTTCATTTCGGGCGTGTCATCGGCCGGCTTGTAAAACGGCAGATCGGCCAGCTGGCTGTCGGGAACCGGGATATTGAAGCGGTCGCGGAATATCTTGATATCCTCGTCGGTCAGCTTCTTGGTCTGGTGGACAGTGTTTTTGCCTTCGCCAATCTTGCCCATGCCAAAGCCCTTGACGGTCTTGATCAGCAGCACGCTCGGCTGGCCGGTGTGATTGACCGCCGAATGAAACGCAGCATGCACCTTTTCCGAATCGTGACCCCCCCGGCGCAGGTTCCAGATATCGTCGTCGCTCATTTTCGAGACCATTTCCAGCGTGCGCGGATCGCGGCCAAAGAAATGCTTGCGCACATAAGCGCCGTCGTTGGCCTTGAAGGACTGGAAGTCGCCGTCGTTGCACTCCATCATGATCTTGCGCAGGGCGCCGTCCTTGTCGCGCGCCAGCAGCGGATCCCAGTTGCTGCCCCATATCAGCTTGATCACATTCCAGCCCGCACCGCGGAACTCGCCTTCCAGCTCCTGGATGATCTTGCCGTTGCCGCGCACCGGGCCATCGAGCCGCTGCAGGTTGCAGTTGATGACGAACACCAGGTTGTCGAGGTTTTCGCGCGCGGCCAGGCCGATAGCGCCCATTGATTCGACCTCGTCCATCTCGCCGTCGCCGCAGAACACCCAGACCTTGCGGTTTTCAGTATTCGCAATGCCGCGTGCGTGCAGATATTTGAGGAAACGCGCCTGGTAAATGGCCATCAGCGGGCCCAGTCCCATGGACACCGTGGGAAATTGCCAGAAATTGGGCATCAACTTGGGATGCGGATAACTGGAAAGGCCTTTGCCATCGACTTCCTGACGGAAATTGAGCAGCTGCTCTTCGGTCAGGCGACCTTCAAGATAGGCGCGGGCATACACGCCCGGTGACACATGACCCTGGATGTAAAGGCAGTCGCCGCCGTGATTTTCGCTTTCAGCGTGCCAAAAATGGTTAAAGCCGGCGCCAAACAGGCTGGCGAGCGAAGCGAACGAGCCGATATGACCGCCCAGGTCACCACCATCGGCGGGGTGCAGGCGGTTGGCCTTGACAACCATGACCATGGCATTCCAGCGCATGTAGGCGCGCAGCCGTTGCTCCATGAGGAGATTTCCGGGTGATCGCTCCTCTTGATCGGGCTCGATGGTGTTGACATAGCCCGTGTTGGCCGAAAAAGGCATGTCAATGCTGTTCTGGCGGGCGTGTTCCAGCAGTTGCTCCAGCAGAAAGTGAGCCCGCTCGGGGCCTGCACTTTCGATGACGGCTGATAGCGCATCCATCCACTCACGCGTTTCCTGCGTGTCTTTGTCAAATGCGTTGCTGGAATCTGCGAGCAGATTAGAGGAACCGGCCTCTGGGGTCGGATTCGGATTGGCAGCCATTTTTGTCTCCTGAGTAACACTGTTCGCTTATTGACCTGCAACGCAACCCTTGCCCGGGCCCGCACAAGCCTGTGATCAATACATATTTTTAAACGCAAATTAGGTTTAAGTCTCTAGTTTCTCATAATATTTCTAAAATTTCAAATTATGCTTATTGATTTTGTAATATGAAAATAAATTAACGGATATTTTTTGTTTTTCAAGCCAGTCCTTCCCTTGTTTCCCTGCATAAAAACCGGTCTGTCTGCGCTGCCTCAAAAGTGCATTTCATTTAAAATGGATGGCTTGCCTATGTCCCAGCCTTCCATTCCTTCTGTAGCCGATGCTGCCCTGAGCCCTGCGCCGCTTGCCTTGTGGGGCCGCTGGTGGCGCAGGCAGACACCCGCACGCCAAGACCGTTTCATCACGCTCGGCCCGTTGTTTACCGTCATGCTTTTTCTGGCTGCCGTTGTTGCGGCTTTCGGCTATTTGCGCATTGAAGAGATAGACCGGGAGCAGCAAGCCGTTACGCGCGATGTCGAATATGCCCAGCAACGGCTGCGCCTGCGCCTGCTGGAGCGGCAGGAGCAGCTTATGCGGATTGGCAGGGATGTGTCCAACAAGGAAGTGGACACCAAGGAGTTCATCATCGAGGCTGAGGCTTTGGTCAATCAGTATCCCGAGCTGATGACCGTTAGCTGGATAGACAGCAAGCGGCGCATCAAGGTCGCTTACGTATCGCCCAGCGCCAGTGCCAGCCAGGTGCACACTGCCGGTGAGCAACTCAAGGGAGACGAGACAGTCAGCACCTATGAGTTGACGCGCGACCTGCGCCAGCCGGTGTATTCGCGCCCGCTGATGGTGCAAAACGCCAAACAATACAACGCAGCCAGCCTGCAGTTGCAGGTGCCGCTCGACGAGCAGGGCAAGTTTGCCGGCGTCATCATGGGCGAGTATTCGATTGACGGGCTACTGCGCTTTGGCGTACCGACCGAAATCACCGCCAAATACGCCGTGGCACTGGTGGATGACCAGCACGTTGTGCTGGCGGGCAACCTGCCGCCGCGTAATGCTGCAGCACGGCTTCTTCCCTGGGAAGAAGGCGCCGCCAAGTACGAAATGCCGGTTTCACCCGTGGGTAATGGTCTTTTGATACGGGCAGAAAGCTACCGCGCCTCGCTGGGCGTGGTGGGCAGCGGCTTTTTCTGGCTGGTCAGCGCGCTGAGCGCCTTGACCGTCTGGATGCTGCTGGGCAACTGGCGCCATACCCGTCGCCGGGTGCAGGCCCAGCAGGCGCTGCTGACCGAAACCCACTTTCGCCGCGCCATGGAAAACTCCATGCTGACCGGCATGCGCGCGCTGGACCTGCAGGGCCGCATTACCTATGTCAACCCGGCTTTTTGCCAGATGACCGGTCTGAGCGAAGACGAGCTGGTCGGCTGTACGGCCCCTTTCCCCCACTGGCCAGAGTCAGAGCTCGACATCATGCACGCGCGGCTGGACGATGAATTGCACGGCAGAAGCCCGCCCGGTGGTTTCGAGATCCGGGTCAAGCGCAAAAACGGTCAAATTTTTGATGCCCGGATGTATGTGTCGCCGCTGATTGATCCGCACGGACAGCAGACCGGCTGGATGACGTCGATGACCGACATCACCGAGCCCAAGCGTATCCGCGAAGAGTTGACCGCCTCCTATGAACGCTTCACAACCGTGCTGGAAGGGCTAGACGCTGCGGTGTCAGTGGCGCCACTGGGCAGTGAAGAGCTGCTGTTTGCCAACAAGCTGTACCGCTCCTGGTTTGGCGGCAAGGTTTACGGCCACGTCAACCTGATTGCCCAGGCGGGCGTACCCACCGTTGCATCAACCCAGGACGCACTTGACGCGGTAGATGGCCTGGCCGGTTTCCCCACTGACTCGCTGACCGATGCCCAGACGGCGAATGCCGAAATTTTTGTGCCTGAGCTGGCGAAATGGCTGGAAGTGCGTTCGCGCTACCTGACCTGGGTTGATGGCCGCCTGGCGCAGATGGTGATCGCCACCGACATCACGCCGCGCCGCCATGCCGAGGAACAGGCCGCCCAGCAAAACGAGCGCGCCCAGAATGCCAGCCGCCTGATCACCATGGGTGAAATGGCGTCCAGCGTGGCGCACGAACTCAATCAGCCGCTGACCGCCATCAACAACTATTGCAACGGCATGGTCTCGCGCATCAAGGCCCGGCAAATCAGCAATGAAGACCTGCTGGTTGCGCTGGATAAAACCGCCAAACAAGCCTGGCGTGCCGGACAAATCATCCAGCGCATTCGCGCGTTTGTGAAGCGCAGCGAATCCAACCGCGCATCCTCCGATGTAGCGACCCTTGTCAGCAACGCCATGGAACTGGCGGAAATTGAACTCAGGCGCCACCATGTGCGGCTGAGCCACTACATTGCAGCCCGCCTGCCCCGGATCATGGTCGATCCGATCCTGATTGAGCAAGTCCTGATCAACCTGATGAAAAATGCGGCCGAGTCGATTGCCCAGGCGCAGCGGTCCACGGCGCACCGCAGTGTTGAATTGCGTGTGGTTCCGAAAAGCATTGACGGGCAAAGCGTGGTCGAATTTTCAGTATCCGACTCGGGTCGCGGCCTGTCACCTGAGGTGATGACCCGTTTGTTCGAAGCTTTCTATTCCACCAAGGCCGAAGGCATGGGCATAGGATTGAAACTTTGCCGCAGCATTGTTGAGTCTCACCAGGGAAGGCTGGAGGCTATGAACCTCTACAATAGTGACGAAATAGTCGGGTGCCGGTTTACCTTCTGGATTCCCCTCGCACCGCTTTTTTCAACGGCCTCGGCTGCTACTGATAACGTAGCGATCAAGGACGCCTAGCGCTCGCTGAATCGACATAAGAAGCACCCCAGAAAAAGTTTACGAAGAAAGTTACTGAATGAGCTTGATTCCCAAAAAAGGCACCGTTTACGTCATTGACGACGACGAGGGTGTACGCGACTCGCTGCAATGGCTGCTCGAAGGCAAGGACTACCGGGTGCGATGTTTTGATTCAGCAGAAACCTTTTTGAGCCGCTACGACGCGCGCGAAGTGGCCTGCCTGATTGTTGATATCCGCATGGGGGGAATGACCGGGCTTGAGCTGCAGGACCGCCTTCTTGAACGCAAATCACCGCTGCCCATCGTTTTCATTACCGGCCACGGCGACGTACCTATGGCAGTGATCACGATGAAAAAGGGCGCCGTGGATTTCATCCAGAAGCCTTTTCAGGAAGAAGCGCTGGTTAATCTGGTCGAGCGGATGCTGGAGCAGGCCAAGGAAGCCTTCTGCGACCATCAGCAATCGGCCAGCCGTGATGCCCTGCTGGCCAAACTCACGTCGCGAGAAGCGCAGGTGTTGGAGCGAATCGTTGCCGGCCGCCTGAACAAGCAGATCGCCGATGACCTGGGCATCAGCATCAAGACGGTTGAAGCGCACCGTGCCAACATCATGGAAAAGCTCAACGCCAATACGGTGGCTGACCTGCTCAAGATAGCCTTGGGCTCCAGCGCCCCCAAAGCCTGATCCACCCCATCATCCGCTACATTTTTAATAGCACCTTTCGCCCGTAGCTCATGCGCTAGCGGGCGTTTTCACTTGGAAAACTGAAAATTGACTGCCCAACTCATTGATGGCAACGCCCTTTCCAGGCAACTGCGGACCGAAGTTGCCCAGCGGGCAGCCGCCCTGCGCGCGCGCGGCATTACGCCGGGTCTTGCTGTGGTGTTGGTCGGGGAAAACCCAGCCAGCCAGGTCTATGTGCGAAACAAGGTCAAGGCCTGTGAAGACAACGGTCTGCATTCGGTGCTGGAGCGTTATCCGGTCACGCTCTCTGAAGCCGATTTGCTGGCGCGCGTTGACGCCCTGAACAACGACCCGGCGATTCACGGCATCCTGGTGCAGCTTCCGCTTCCTGCCCATATCGATGCGCAGAAAGTCATCGAAGCGATTTCACCGGCGAAGGATGTTGATGGCTTTCATGTTGCCAGCGCGGGAGCCCTGATGGTGGGCCA
>JAYWDL010000477.1:0-3187 GCA_043779865.1 Polaromonas sp. | reverse complement strand
GGAGCTTGTCCAGCCTTTAGTGCCAATGTCCGCCGTCTAGACAAATCACAAAAGTCCGAACTTCGCGCTAGCTGAGTTCGCACTGCGTAAGTCCTATGACAAATGGAAGGTCCTCGTACCGAAGGCCTACAACGGCGGCGACGGGGTGCCCCACCAAGTTTTGGGTAAACCACTTATCGCCCAATCGCCATCGGTTTGTACTCAGTCATTTCTGTTTTTCTATCTCGACTCGAAGAACGAAGCCGAAAGTCTCCGGTCGTATTATTTCACTCGGTTTTTTCGTTTCCTGATCTCCTTGCGGAAAATCACGCAGGATGCAACACATTCCGCCTACACATGGATTCCCATTCAGGAGTGGAATCAGACGTGGACAGACGATATCCTGTACAAAAAATACGACATCACGAAGGAGGAACAGACTTACATCGAATCCCAAGTCAGAGAAATGATTGTTCAAAGTGGTTCCGATGAGTAAGTCCATCGACGACATCCTCGCTCCCAAACCAGAAGCCCGTCCTCGCATCTACGCCTACACCATTGCCGATGCCGCGCACCAAGGCCAGCTCAAGGTGGGCCAGACCACGCGGGACGTGAAGCGTCGGGTGGCCGAGCAACTCAAGACGGCTGCCATCCAGAACTACTGCATCGAACTCGATGAAGCCGCCGAGCGCGATGACGGCTCCATCTTCACCGATCACGAGGTTCGGGCAGCGCTTGCTAGAAAGGGATTTGAGAAAACCACGCTGGAATGGGTGCGCTGCACTTTGGCCGATGCCGCAACGGTGCTGGCCGAATTGCGCACCGGCCAGCGCTTGGGTGGCACACACCACGAATCGTTCGGTATGCGCGATGAGCAAGCCGATGCGGTCAACAAGACGTTTGAGTATTACCACTCAATCTGGGCCGAGGATGCCAACGCCGCTCCCCGCTTTTTGTGGAACGCCAAGATGCGCTTTGGCAAGACCTTCACGAGCTATCAACTGGCGAAGAAGCTCGAAGCGAAGCGTGTGCTGGTGCTGACCTTCAAACCGGCAGTTGAAGACGCATGGCAAACCGACCTGGAAAACCATGTTGACTTTGACGGTTGGCAATACCTCTCCCGCTCGTCGGGTAGCGACCCGACGCAGGTAGATCGCGACCACCCCGTGGTGTATTTCGGCTCGTTTCAAGACCTGCTGGGCCGCGATGCCGCGGGCAACATCAAGGCGCGCAACGAATGGCTGCATACGGTAAATTGGGATCTGGTGGTGTTTGACGAATACCACTTTGGCGCTTGGCGCGACACGACCAAAGAGTTGTTTGAGGGTGAAGACGATGCCGTCGCCAAAAAGGAATCCAAGCTGGAATATGCGGGTGAACTGGACGGCATGAATGAAGACATGGCGGTGCTGTCTGACAATGAGGCCAATTTTTTGCCCATCACCACACGCGCCTATTTGTACTTGTCGGGCACTCCATTCAAGGCGCTGGCCACCGGCGAGTTCATCGAGGAGCAAATTTTCAACTGGACGTATACCGACGAGCAGCGCGCCAAGGAAGCATTTGCTGCCAGGCATCCGGTCCAGCGCAACCCATATGCCGCCTTGCCGCAAATGCGCCTGATGACCTACCAGCTGCCCGACGAATTACTGGCCATTGCCAGCGGCGGCGAGTTTGATGAATTTGATCTGAATACCTTCTTTGGTGCTTCAGGCACGGGTGACACGGCCGAGTTCAAGCACAAGAGTGATGTACAGAAGTGGCTGGACATCATTCGTGGCGGGTACACAGCCCAGTCGGCTGAGTTGCTGAAAATCGGCACGCGCCCGCCGTTTCCGTATTCAGATGTGCGCCTGCTGCCCTATTTGCAGCATTCGTTTTGGTTTTTGCCCAATGTGGCGGCATGCCATGCCATGGCCAATTTGCTTGCCGAGCGGCACAACACGTTCTGGCTGGGCTACAAGGTCATCGTTGCTGCCGGGGCAGCGGCTGGCATTGGGCTGGAAGCACTGCCACCGGTGCGCAGGGCCATTGGCAGTGGGTTCAATAGCAAAACCATCACGCTGTCATGCGGCAAGCTCACCACAGGGGTGACGGTGGCGCAATGGTCGTCCATCCTGATGCTGCGAAATCTGAAATCGCCCGAAACCTACTTTCAAGCGGCCTTTCGCGTGCAGTCGCCGTGGTCCATCAAGAACCCCAACGGCGACAACCCAAATGAGGAGGAAATCCTCAAACCCGTGTGCTTTGTGTTTGACTTTGCACCCACGCGCGCACTGCGGCAGCTTTCTGAATACGGGATTGGCCTGTCGCCGAACGAGACCAACCCCGAAAACGCGGTGAAAGATTTGGTGTCGTTCTTGCCGGTGCTGGCTTACGACGGCGCTAACATGACGCAGATCGACGCGGGTGGCATTCTGGACATTGCGATGGCGGGCACATCGGCCACGCTCCTGGCCCGCAAGTGGGAGAGTGCGCTGTTGGTCAATGTGGATAACGGCACGCTGCGCCGCATCCTTGACGACCCAGATGCCATGGCGGCATTGGAGCGCATTGAGGGCTGGCGCGCACTGGGTAACAACGTCATCGAAACCATCATCAACAAAAGCGAGAAAGTCAAAGCGCTCAAGAACAAGGCGAAAGAGGGCAAGCTGACGGCCAAGGAGAAAAAAGAACTTTCTGCCGAGGAAAGGGAATACAAGTCCAAGCGCAAGCTGGTGCAGGACAAGCTGATCAAGTTTGCTACGCGCATCCCGGTCTTCATGTACCTGACCGACTTCCGCGAGAACACGCTGCAGGACGTCATTACCAAGTTGGAGTCGGAGTTGTTTCTGACGGTGACCGGGCTGACCGTGCCGGACTTTCACCTGCTGGTGCGGCTCAAAGTGTTCAACACCGAGCAGATGAACCAAGCGGTATTCGCGTTCCGGCGCTATGAAGACGCGTCGCTGCGCTACACCGGCATTGAGAGCCACGACGGACTTACACACTATGGCCTGTACGACACCGTGGTGGCAAAGGAGTGAATCGCCGACTGTCGGCTGGTACGGAAGTTTTTGGTGCGCCGTATCCGCCCGGGGTTGGCGCAGCCGGCCAAGCTCACCCCACCCTGACCCGCATCCGCGCCGCCCGCGCATGCGCCTGCAGGCCCTCGCCATCCGCCAGCTCCGCCGCAATCGGCCCCAGCACCTGCGCGCCGGCTTCACTC
>JAYWDL010000476.1:0-3189 GCA_043779865.1 Polaromonas sp. | reverse complement strand
GGCACCGAGCGTGGGTGACAGGCCCTGCTGTTTATAAAGCAGCACCTGGCTGCTGACGCTGGGTGAGAATTGGGTGCTGAGCGCGATCAAGGCGCGGTTACGGTTATTGGTCGAACCAAGGTCCAGGCTCCAGCCATCGGGATCGGGGCGGTCGGCCAATTTGGGTGTAAAGGAAACCGACAGTGAGCCATCGGCCCACAGGCGTTGGCCCCGCAGCATCACGGTGCCCAGCCGGTTTTCGCGCAATGCAAACGGGTCGGCCGTGGTCAAGACGCGCAGGCTGCCATCGCGAAAGAAGTCGGTGGGGTTATATCCATACCCAGGCCCATAACGCAGGTTGATGCGCCCAAACTCCAGCACCGTGTTGGCACCCTCGGGTTGCCAGCTCAAATAGGCCTCGCGCAGGCTGTTGACGGTTTCATCCAACCCCGCATCCCGGGGGTGAATCTGGTCCAGCCGGTCGGAAAAGACCGCCCGCAAACCAGGCCCAAGCCTTGCTGTATGGGAAAAATCCAGCGACGCACGCCCGAAATTGCGGCTGTCTGGCTGGTAACGCTGGCTGGCGGTGCCCAACGCCCCTTCCAGATAGATCTTGGTGTCGCGCTGGGTTTGGGGGGACCCGGGGGAGGCACTTTGCAAATTCAGGGCATCTGAGTCAGCGTCTGCCCCCAGCGCGGGCAAGGCGTGGCCCAACGCAAGCGCAAAAAAACTGAAAATGAACTTGCAGGCAAAAAAACGCATGGGGCTCACTCCGGTTGAAAGCGGGGCAGATAGTCCCGTTGCAGCCAAGTATCGGGGATGGTGCGTGCCTTGTAGTCGGAAAATCGCATCAGAGTGACCGACTGGGGATCCAGACCGTCAATGATTACCGTCTCGGTCGGGCGCATTGCCCCCAACTCTGACTGAAAGCGGCGATAGTAGGCGGTTTTGAGCAGGCGCGACGACTCGGCGAAAAAGCGCGCCTTCAGGGGACGGTTGTTCTCCACATCAATCCACATTTCAATGCTGGCGTAGGTAACGTCTGGTGAAATCGCGGTCAGCGCAAGCTTGTGCGCCTTGCGAGTGCGGCGTTCACCGTCCTGGATTTCCTCCTCGCCGGCGAGTGTCGCCTTGTAGTCCTTGGCCAGGTTCACCGTGGCCACATCGCCGTTGGACGCCTGCCCCAGCAAGCGCTGTTGTGGTGACAGACGGACACTGGCTTTGTTGGTTGGGTCGTAAAACCAGAGGTCATTGCCATTTTTCAGCATCAGCTTGCCTGCGTCCCTTGCCGGCAAGACAAACCGGATCAGGCTGGCAAACTGCCCACCCTGCGCCTGTGTGCGTGAGTAACTCACCAGCGTGCTGGTGTCCACCTGCTTGCCTGCCTGAAACTCAGTCAGGGTGACGGTGACACTGAACGAACGCCCCGGGTTGCGGATGGCGTCACTGGCGACCAAGATCTCCTCAGCACTGGCTACCGCAAAGACCGATGCGGGCAAGAGCAGGAGAGTTGCAATAACCGTAATCCATGGCTTCGTCATTTTGCAGTCTCACTCAATTTGTTAATCTATCAAACGATCAAACATGGCGCAATGCTTCCACTATGTCCAGCTTGGCTGCACGGTAGGCTGGCCACCAGGCAGACAGGATAGCAATGCAGACGAGACCGAAGGTGGTGCCAATGACCATGCGGGTTTCGCTAACGACGGTGATAGTTAATGGCAACGGGTCAATATTGCCTGGCGGCCACCAGGTCATGCCCATCTGGTTGACCGTGCCAGACAACACTAATGCTAGGACCACACCGAGCCCAGCCCCACACAAACCCAACAACGCTCCTTCAGTTACGAACAGGCGTCGAATTCCTGCCCGCCGCAAGCCAATCGCACGCAGAGTGCCTATTTCAACGGTCCGTTCAACCACCGCAGTATTCATGGCGTTGCCGACAGTAAACAGAACGATGGCGCCAATCAGAGCAAAAACAAACCCAAATATGGTGTCGAACATTTGAATAGTCTGAACATAAAAGGGATTTAAGGTTCGGAAGTCAAGCACGGAGAGCGGCTGGCTGGTGGAAAAGTTAGCCAGTATCGGTGTCAAGCGAGCCAGCGCGACCGGCATCTGATTCGAGTGTCGCAACTGCAGCATGATTGAGGTGGCCTTGGGTGGCGATTTTCCATAGATTAGCTTCTGCAACTGTGCGAAATGCATCATCACATAGACTTCATCAAACTCCTTGATGCCTTGTTCTTCGGCACGTATCACTTGCAGGGACGTGACATTGGGTGCACCTCTTGAGTTGACAACCAGTACCTCAATTCGACTAGAACCGTTTTTGGTTGCGTCAGGCGGAGCCTTGGTCTCTTGCAGACTAAGTTGGGCAATGTCATCCGGCAGATTGACACCGTTGGGCTTGTTTTCCTTTTCTGGCTTTGGGCATCGGGCAATCTTCAGTGCATCGCATAACTGCAATACCCGGGCCACGCCGGTTCCGACGATGGCCGCATCTGCTGGGGCACCCTCCAACGCAAACACCGGTGCTTTAGTTTGCAGATTAAAGTCATTCCAGAGCCGCATGCGACTGATGTCTTCGGCGATGAACCCGTTCCCGATGATGGTACGGGAGACACTGGCTGCGTAATTGCCAGCGATGCCGCCAAACTGTAGCGTTGGAGATGCCACCAGCACCATGTTGCGCAACATCTCATCATTCTGTATCGCTGCGACGATTTTCGTATAGTCGTTGATGCCGTAAGCAGTTGGGTTACCGCTGCCGTAAAGGTAAAAGTCCCGGTGCTGAATCTGCAGGTGACCCCCGCCCTGCACGTGATGCGTGTGCATCATGTAATTGATATTGGCACTGAAGCCGCCGAACAGGAGAATCGAGGTCGAGCCAATCGCCATTGCCAAAACCGTCGCCAATGAGCGGCGCCGGTTGCGCAGCAGATTGCGCAAGGCCAGGTTCAGCGTCATCATGGCGCGGCTGCCTGACCTTTGCGACGAATTCCCTGGATGATTCCGTCCTTCAGGAAAATCGTGTCATCGGCGGCCTTGATGACTTCCGGATCATGGGATGAAAAAATAAACGAAATTTCGTAGCGCGCCACCATTCGGCGCATCAGGGCCAGGATGGCGGCACCGGTCTGGCTGTCCAGATTGGCCGTGGGCTCATCCGCTATCACCAGCTTCGGTTTTCGGGCCAGCGCGCGG
>JAYWDL010000475.1:0-9120 GCA_043779865.1 Polaromonas sp. | reverse complement strand
GTGGCGCTTGAGTTAAGTGCGGAGCAGCTGTTTGCGGAAGTGCCGGAGGTCTGATTACTATCATATTGGGAGCTGTTCGCGCTTATTCCATAAGGGCTGCAGGCTACTATTACTTGTAAAGCAATTTACTGGCGTGCCGAATGAAGTTGCAAGGCGAGACCGGACTCCACAGGGGCTTAAAAGAAAATTGCTATGTATTTAATAGCTAATTACGCACGTACCGCTTGCGCGAAAGACCTTTTAGATGCTTAAACCGCGTTGTAGCGGCGGCCCGCAGGCTGCGTCAGCGCCCCAAGCCCGGCAGGTCCCTAAACCAGACTTTTCCGCAGCCAGTCAGCAAATGCAGCGCATTCCCAGCGGTCCATGGTGCCGGTGCGCCAGCACAGGTAGTGGGCATGCGGGCTGGCAATGTTGCGGCCAAAAACGGCATTGCTGCCCAGGCGGACCAGCGAGCCGTTTTCCAGCCAGGGCGCGCCCAACTTGAGGCGGACCAGGGCAATGCCCATGCCGGCTGCAGCGCCGTCGCACATCAGTCCGATGTCATTGAACTGGGAGCCATCCACCGGCTCGGGCCAGTCCAGGTTATTGGCGGCAAACCAGGTTCGCCACGGCTCCAGCGGCGAGCGCAGCAGGTTTTCGCCCTCCAGGTCTTCGGCCGCTTCAAAAGGGCCGTGTTCGCGCACAAAGGTGGGCGAGGCCAGCGGCGTCACTTCGTCTTTGGCCAGGCACACATGCTCCAGATCAGCGTAGCGCCCGGTGCCAAAACGCACGATCAGGTCGGAGTCTTCGGCCACCACATCGAGCAGAGGAATCGACACCTGCAGCGTCAGGTCGATTTCGGGATAGGCGTCGGTGAACTGGCGCAGGCGCGGAATCAGAATCGAGCGCGCAAAGGTCGGCGTGACCGCCAGCCGCAGCTTGCGCTTGCCCGGCGTGGCGCTCTGGCCGGCGCTGCCAGGGAACTTCTGCAGGGTCGCTAGCCCCTCGCGAACATGCGCCAGGTATTCGCTGCCTTCGGTCGTCAATGAAAAATCAGCCCGTCCGAATAGCTTGGTGCCGATGATCTGTTCGAGTTGCTTGACGCGGTGGCTGACCGCGCTTGGCGTCACGCACAGTTCTTCGGCCGATTGGGTCACGCTGCGCAGCCGCGCCAAGGCTTCGAACGTCAGCAGGCACTGAATCGGTGGAATGCGTTTGGCGGCGCCGACTGGCGGTGCATAAGCCTCGGGCGGTGTGCTCGCCCTGACATGGCGAGCGGGGCTATTTTCATCTGGATGAAACTCGGCCATATCTGTCTTGCGCCTATTTGAAAATCACGGTTTTATGGCCATTGAGCAGCACCCGATGCTCGCTGTGCCATTTCACGGCGCGCGCCAGCACCTGGCTTTCGGTGTCGCGGCCCATGGCGGTGAGGTCTTCCACGGTTTTGCTGTGATCGGCACGCGCCACGTCCTGCTCGATGATCGGGCCTTCGTCCAGATCCGCGGTGACGTAATGCGCAGTGGCGCCAATCAACTTGACGCCGCGGTCATGCGCCTGGTAATAGGGCCTGGCGCCCTTGAAGCTGGGTAGAAAAGAGTGGTGGATGTTGATGGCGCGGCCCGCGAGTTGCTTGCACAGGTCATTGGACAGGATTTGCATGTAGCGTGCAAGCACCACCAGCTCCGCGCCTTCAGACTCGATGATCTCTAACTGCCGGGCCTCGACCTGCGCCTTGGTCGCCGCCGTGACGGGCAGGTGGTGAAACGCGATGTTGTAGCTGGCCGCAAGCTGGTAGAACTCGCGATGGTTGGAAATAATGGCGCGCACATCCAGCGGCAGCAGGCCTGACTTGCAGCGAAACAGCAGGTCGTTCAGGCAATGGCCTTCCTTGCTGACCAGGATGACAGTGCGCATCGGCTGCCTGGTGTCGTGCAGTTTCCAGCCCATCTGGAAGGGCTCGGCAAACGTCTTCAGCCGGCTTGACAGCGCTTCGTACGTCAGCTGGTCGCAGGCGAATTGCACGCGCATGAAAAACAGGCCGGTGCCCTCGTCGTTGTATTGCGCAGCTTCTTCAATATTGCCGCCGTGCTCGAACAGAAAGCCGGATACGGCATGAACAATACCCCTGCGGTCGGGGCATGACAGGGTCAGGATATAGGCGTGATTCATAAGGGCTTGAATTGTCGCAGGTGACGCCAGCGTGCAGCCCTGGCGCCAGCTGCCGGCGCGCCTCTACAGCAAGGGTGCCAGAATGCAGATTCACTCCGCGCTCGCCCCTCTTCATCCAATTCCACACACAGGAACCGATATGGCTTATCAGACCTTCAACATGGACCACCAGTGGCTGCCTTTCACGCCCAACCGCAGTTTTAAAAAAGACCCGCGCATTTTTGTAGCCGCTGATGGCATGCATTTCACGACCCATGATGGCCGGCAGGTGCTGGACGGCATTTCCAGCCTCTGGTGCGTCGGCGCGGGCCACAACCGCAAGCCCATCAACGAAGCCATCAAGAAGCAGCTCGACACGCTGGACTACGCCACCGCGTTCCAGGTCAGCAACGACCAGGCGTTCAAGGCCTCTGAAATGATTGCCGCCATGGCGCCAGGGGACTTGAACAAGGTGCTGTTTTGCAATTCAGGCTCCGAAGCTGCGGACACTTCACTGAAGGTGGCACTTGCCTATCATCGCGCCCGGGGCGAGGGCCACCGCAATGTATTCATCGGCCGGGAAAAGGCTTACCACGGCGTGGGTTTTGGCGGCATGAGCGTGGGCGGCATTCCGGCCAATCGCAAAGTCTATGGTTCGGCCCTGCTGCCGCGCGTTGACCATATGCGCGCCACCCACGACCCGGTCAACCATGCCTACATCAACGGCGTCGAGCCCGAGTGGACCGAGGACCTGCTGCTGGAGCTGGAAAACCGGATTTTGCCGCTGCATGACGCGAGCAACGTGGCGGCGGTGATCGTCGAGCCGATCTCGGGCAGCGCGGGCTGGTACCTGCCGCCCAGGGGTTACTTGAAGCGTTTAAGGGAGATCTGCGACAAGCACGGCATCCTGCTGATTTTTGACGAGGTGATTACCGGCTTCGGCCGCCTGGGATGCAATTTTGGCGCGGACTACTACGGCGTGGTGCCCGACATGCTGAACTTTGCCAAATGCGTGACCAATGGCGTGATTCCGCTGGGCGGCGTGATCTGCTCGGACCGTATTTACGACGCCATGATGAATGCCAGCGCCGACAGTCCCGAGTACGCGGTGGAATTCTTTCACGGCTACACCTATTCGGGCCATCCGGTGGCTTGCGCGGCGGCGATTGCCACGCTGGAGCTGTTCAAGCAGGACAAGCTGTTCGAGCGCGCAGGCCAGATGGGCAAGGTGCTGGGCGACGCGATGCACAGCGGCTTGAAGGGCCTGCCGAATGTCATCGGCATTCGCAGCCTCGGCCTGGCCGGCGCCGTCGAACTGGCCCCGGTGGCCGGTGCGCCGGGCAAACGGGCTTATGACATTTTCATGGACTGCTTTCACCACGGCGTGCTGGTGCGGCCAGCGGCGGACAACATCGTGATCTGCCCGCCCTATATCGTCGAGAAAGAGCACATTGACCGCATCATCAATGTGGTTGCCGACTCAATCCGCAAATACGCCTGAAGGTCATGATTTCGGCAGGTCAGATTAGCGAAGCGTAACCCGACATGCACTGCCACGAACGCCGATGGCGCCTTACGCCCTGCGGGCTTGCGCGTCCTACTTGCCGGGTGCCAACAGCTGCTCTTTCAGCCCCGCGCAGTGGTCGGTCTCTGGCAGGGCGGGCGTGGGCCATACCGCGTCGAACGCGTCGGCGCTTTCGCTTGTTGAGGCATCGCCAGCACGCAGGTGAATAGTTTTGGCCTTCAGGTCTGCCCGCAGGTGTTGCGGCACGCCCAGCTTGCGGTCAACATGGCCGTTGCCCGCCAGCAGCACGACGGTCTTGCCGGCAAAAACAAGCTGGTGAATCGTGTCGGCCATGGTGATGTCCCTGGCAATCTGGATGCGCGCCATTGGCGTGATCTGGCTTTCGGGCAACAGGTTGCAGTGGCCGATGCGGATTCCCTGCTGCTGCGCCTTCAGCGCCGGGCCCGGCAATTGAACGTCGAGCTTGCTGTCATTCATGCTGTCCTGCATCTGGGCGCGCGGCAGGTTGGCGCCCAGCACCGGAACGCCTGCGCGCACGGCCGTCATCACGGCGGGCCCATAAGCCGGCCATGGCCATGCCTTGTCGTCCCACTTCAGCGCCCGGCGCGTCTGTTCTTCGGTGGCGCTGGGTTTGAGTCTGGCGGTGCTGACGCCGACGTCGGCCATCTCCAGCGCCACCGCTGCCAGCAGACCCCGCGACGCAAGAATCGAGACGACCTGCTGCTCAATCCGATGGTGTTCTGCAGCATCGTGCTGTTCGCCGACCAGCAGCACATCGGCTGGCAGCAGTGCATCGAGCCGGGCAGCGGTTTGTGCGGCAGCGCTGCCAACAGGTTTTTCAAGGATGGGCGCTTCAGGACGGCCGGCGCAGCCGCCCGCTATCGCCAGCAATGCGGAACAAACAATAAACAACAAGCCGCGAGGCACAGAAAAGCGCAAAGGAGGGGTCATCGGTGGATACTAATGCCTTCGGAGCCGCTTTGCCCTGATTCCTGCAGGCTCCTTTTTTTGCTCCCATTGCTCATGCTTTCCAGCGCTGCCAACTATTTAGCACTGCTTTTGCAGGCGTCACCCGCCCGCGTTGTCCTGACTCTTTTGTTGGCCTGGGCCGCAGCGAGCCTGTGCGTCATGTGGCACACCCCTTTGCCGTGGATGATCGGCCCGCTGATGGTGACCGCCATCATTTCGATGCTGGGTGCGCCCACCGCCAGTTGGACGCCGCTGCGCAATGCGGGCCAATGGACCATTGGCTGCGCGCTGGGGCTGTATTTCACGCCGCAGGTGATCGCGCTGGTGAACGGTTTATGGTGGGCCATTGCGCTGAATATTGTCTGGGCGCTGGCGCTGGGCCTGGCTTTGGGCGCATGGCTGCATCGGGTGCATCATGGGCCGGGCATCTTTCATGTTGCAGGGCTGTCGCGTACAACAACTTACTTTGCGGCACCGGTTGGCGCCGCTTCAGAAATGACGTTGATGGCCGAGCGCCATGGTGCGCAAACCGAACTGGTCGCGTCGGCGCACAGTTTGCGGGTGCTGCTGGTCACGCTGATCATTCCGTTCAGCTTTCAGTGGGCGGGGCTGCATGGCCTGGACGCCGCCGTGCCGGGCGCGCGCATCGTCAACGGACCCGGGCTGGCGCTGCTGGCCGTGCTGACCGGCATTGGCTGCTGGATCATGCTCAAGCTGGAACGAACCAATCCGTGGTTCATCGGCGCGCTGCTGGTTGCCTTGCTGCTGAGTGCCTTTGGATTCACGCTGTCGGCGATACCGCAGGGCATGACCAATGCAGCGCAACTGGCCATCGGCATCAGCCTGGGTGTGCGCTTTACCCGCAGCTTTGTGCATCTGGCGCCGCGCTGGCTGGGTTCGGTGGCGCTGACCACGGTAGCCATGATGGGTCTGTGCGCCGTCTTTGCGTGGGGACTGGCACGGTTCACCGAGATTCACTGGGCGACGCTGCTGCTGGGAACGTCACCGGGTGGCGTTGCCGAAATGTCCATTACCGCCAAGGTCCTACAACTCGGCGTTCCCGTCGTCACAGCGTTTCATGTCACGCGGCTGGCGGCGGTGCTGCTGCTGGCAGAACCGATGTACCGCTGGTTTTATCTGAAAAAGCCGCGCGGCGCGCAGGCAGTCGATGGGTAATACGCAACACGTAAGAGCCAGGCCGGCCGCGGCTCAATGCAGCGAAACAGGCGTAGTCGCCAGACCGCTATAGCCTTCGAGCGTATCTTCAACTTCTTCCTGGGTCGGCGTGTCCTTTGCCCAGGCGATCAGGCGTTGCTGGAACATTTCTGCCCACGATCCATCAAGGTAAACCTCCTTGCCCGAACGCTTGTCCACAATTTCAAAGCCGTGGCGGGCCAGTTGGGGAATGGCAGGCAGGGGCGCTGATTCTTCGGGCGCATTGGCATGAATCTGCACCACCACAAAAGATTCGGAGTCGTAAAGTAGTTGCATTGATGTGTCCTTTGTCTCCAGATGGCAACGATGGCTTCAACTTCAAGAGGACAGGGCAGTGGGCAGTCCATGAGCGCTCGGGCGTGCATGGCTTCATGGCCGTGTCAGTGCGCTCAGTTGCTGGTCAATAAAATCGCCGTTGGCCTGGGTGATTTTGCTGCGCACGGGCAGGTAGCCCAGAGCCGGTGCATACCAGATTTCAACCTTCTGGTCATATTCGCGCCGGGGCTGGCGCGAAAGCTTGATAGTTGCCAGTTCACCAAAAGGCAGTGTGAGCTGTTCCCCGCTTTCCACCAGAAAAGTCCAGCTGTCAGCATCGCGTGGCCCGACGGTGTACGTCGAAATCGTGGAGCCGGGCGGAAAACCTGCCGGGTTGCCTGCCAGCATGCCGCCCAACTGCAAAAACACGCTCACCCGGTCCTGCGCGCCCTTGATCCACGGGGCAGTGGGCGTGTTGGCGCTAAAGCTGATCTGGCCCTTGTCGGCCTCGAAATGGGCGGCCACCTCGGTTTTGGACTTGTCGGAAAAGCGGCTGGGCGCCAGGCCCTCGGCGCCCACCTGGCCCGTGCTGGACATGGTGCGGGAGCCGAGAAACAGCGCGCTGACGGTCATGCGGGCGTTGTAGCTGCTGCCGGTGTTCTGCCAGCTCAGTTCGGCTTTCGCATGGTAGTTCAGCCCCTTGGCGCTGCCGCTCATCTTGTAGTCAAGCTGGGCGCTTGCGGGCAGCGTCATGGCCGTCACCGGCGTCTGGCTGGGACCGGGCGGTGGCGCTGCAGGGGCGCTGGCAGGAGGCGTTGCGGCCGCAGCAGTGTCGATGCCGGTTGCAGTCGCTTCAGCCGCTTCGGTGGATGGCGTGGTTGAAGAGGGTGTGCTGTCGATGTCTGCCGGGGCCGCAGAAGCCTCAGCAGCTTGCGGTCCCGGAACCGATTTAGCTATTGAATCTATAGCTGATAGTGCAGGTATCTCTTGCGGTACAGCCTCTTTTTTCCTGAAAACAGGTTTTCTGACAGGTTTTGCCGCTGGTTTTGCAGCGGATTTGGCTGGGGGCGCCGCCACAATCGCTGGTGCGCTGATTTCCATCGGTGGCGGCAAGGAAATACTGCGCGTGACAAAGGCCGGGACGCGCCTGGAAGCGGGATACTGCACTTGGCCAAAACGGGTGGGCGGCAGGCGCAGCACCAGCGCGTGAGCCAGCAGCACCAGCACAGCCAGCGCGCCCAGAGTGCGCCAGGGGGGCCCGGCGCGTGGCGTTGACGAAAACGGCCCGGATGAAAAATTCGAAGAAGGTGACACCAATGTGCTCATGCCTTTGTGAATCCACAGGCTGTGGATGTTGAACCTGAAACTCGAACTGGACTGAAGTAAATGGTTTTCAAGGAGATAAATACCTGGCTTGCAGGCGAACAAGCCGATACCCCACGGCACAATCCGGCGTGTCATTGAGGGGCGTGAAACCCGGAACGCGCCGCCCGGCTACTTATTCAGGATATTGATGAAACTTGCCACTTACAAAGACGCCTCGCGCGACGGCCAGCTGGTGCTTGTGTCGCGCGACCTTGCCACCGCCCATTATGCGACCGGCATTGCCAACAAACTGCAGCAGGTGCTGGACGACTGGGGCTTCATGGCGCCGCAACTGCAGGACTTGTCCGGGTTGCTCAACAGCGGCAAGGCACCCCATGCATTTCCATTTGACCCAGCCCGCTGCATGGCCCCGCTGCCGCGCGCTTACCAGTGGGTCAGTGGCCCGGCGTTTATCAGCCATGTGGAGCGCCTGAACAAGGCAGTCGATGTGAAAGTGCCCAACAGCTTTTACACCGGGCCACTGCTGCGCCAGGGCGGCAGTGACAACTTTATCGGCCCGTGTGACGACGTGGTGATCGCCAGCGAAGCGTCGGGAATCGATTTTGAGGCGCAAATAGCCGTCATTACGGGCGACGTTCCCATGGGCGCGAGCCCTGAAGAAGCGCTCGACGGCATACGTCTTTTGATGCTGGCCAACGACGTGTCCTTGCGCAGCTTGATGCCTGGTGAGCTGGCCAAGGGCTTTGGTTTTCTGCAGGGCAAACCGGTCACCGCCTTCAGCCCCGTGGCGATCACGCCAGACGAAACGGGTGACGCCTGGCGCGAAGGCCGGCTGCACCTGACGCTGCAAAGCACCTGGAACGGTCGCAAGGTCGGTATGTGCGAAGCCGGTAGCGACATGACGTTTCACTTCGGCCAGCTGATTGCGCATTTGTGCAAAACCCGCAACGTGAGCGCCGGCAGCCTGATAGGCTCAGGCCCGGTCAGCAGTTCCGACTGGAGCCACGGCTACAGTTGCATCGCCGAAAAACGCGCAGTGGAAACTCTTGATCACGGCAAGCCCAGCACACGCTTCATGAAGTTTGGCGACACTCTTCGCATCGAGGTGAAAGGCAAAAATGGGCAATCGGTGTTTGGCGCCATTGAGCAAAAAATCACTCCCCTGAAATAAAAGCGGAGGTGATGGCGGGCCAGATCAAGCGGCGTAGAGCGTGTCAAGGGAACGCAAGCCTTTGATCTCGATCGGGTTGCCAAACGGGTCGAAAAAGAACATGGTCCACTGCTCACCCGGCTGGCCTTCAAACCGCGTCTGCGGGGCCAGGACGAATTCAGTGTTGGCAGCCTGCAACCGTGCAGCCATTTGCTGCCAGTCTGGCAGCGCCAGCACCAGGCCGAAGTGCGGCATGGGGACCAGTGTGTCGCCTACCTGGCCGGTGCATTGGGTCTGAAAGGGCTGGCCCAGATGCAGCGAAAGCTGATGGCCGAAGAAATCGAAATCAACCCAGGTGGAGGTAGAGCGGCCTTCAGTGCAGCCCAGCACGTTGCCATAAAAGCGGCGCGCCTGGTCCAGGTTGGTGACGTTGAAGGCAAGGTGAAACAGGCTTTTCATCGCGCAAGCTTAGCAGGCTGGTCAAGGCGCCTGGTTTGCTATAAAATATATAGCATGTAATGCCGGATTAATAAGCGCTTGAGCTGGTTTT
>JAYWDL010000474.1:0-3208 GCA_043779865.1 Polaromonas sp. | reverse complement strand
AATAAGTGCCTGTGGCAGGCAAGACTCCCCAGTGAAACCCTGACAGCACACTGAAGAGACCGCAGGCGACAGGCTCTGGCATGACTTTTGAGTGCCGCATGGCACACGAGCAACAACACGCCTGATCCCTTCCTTGAACAGAAAAAAACGGCCAGGGAGGCAAATTTGCCGGATCAGTTTTGGTTCATAGGCCACAGCGCGGCTACAGCTGCGACGTGGGTGATAGCACCACCGGGGGCGCTATAGTGACCCGATGTACGCCAACCGCCCCCACCAACGCTCCGACCTCTTTCGCATTGCTGCCCGTGCCATGACTGAGCGCGGCTTGGAACCCGAGTTTTCGGGTCGCGTCCAGCAGCAGCTGGCCTTGCTCACCGGTCCCGGGCGCGAGACTTCTCCGGAGATTCAGGACCTTACCGGGCTGCTCTGGTGTTCCATCGACAACGACGATTCGCTGGATCTGGACCAACTGACGGTTTGCGAAGTGCTGGCTGATGGCGCCGTCAAGCTGCTGGTCGCCATTGCCGATGTGGATACGCTGGTCGAAAAGGGCACGCCGATTGATGGCCATGCCCGGCTGAACACGACTTCGGTTTACACCTCGGCCCGGATTTTCCCGATGCTGCCGGAGCGTCTTTCGACCGACCTGACCTCGCTCAATGCCGGCGAGGACCGGCTGGCGCTGGTGACTGAAATGATTTTCAATGCCGACGGCGTGCTGGCCAGTTCCACCGTCTCGCGCGCCCTGGTCCGCAACAAGGCCAAGCTGGCCTACGACAGCGTCGCCGCCTGGATGGAAGGCCAGGGCGATTTGCCCGCAGAAGTAGCACTTGTGTCCGGCATGGAGGCGCAATTGCGGACGCAGGACACGCTAGCCCAGCAATTGCGTGGATGGCGGCAGACGCAAGGCTCGCTGGAGTTTGAAACCTTCCAGCCGCGCGCCGTGTTTGAGGGCGAAAAGGTGGTCGACATCCGGCAGCAGGTGCACAACCGGGCGCGCCAGCTGATCGAGGAATTCATGATTGCGACCAACGGCTGCACCGCGCGCTTTCTGGCTGCGCACGGCGGCGCTTCGCTGCGGCGCGTGGTGCGCTCGCCCGAGCGCTGGCTGCGGATGGTGGAGGTGGCAAAAGAGTACGGCGAAGCGTTGCCGGACGAGCCCGACTCGCAGGCGCTGGCGGCCTTTCTGGCCAGGCGCCGCAAGGCAGACCCGCTGCGCTTTCCCGATCTGTCGCTCGTCATCGTCAAACTCATGGGTTCAGGCGAGTATGTGGTGGAGGCGCCCGGCGCACCCGCCATCGGCCACTTTGGCCTGGCGGTGCGTGATTACACCCACTCAACGGCACCGAACCGGCGCTTTCCCGACCTGATCACCTCGCGGCTGCTGAAAGCGGCGCTGGCCGGCAAGCCGCCGCCCTACTCGAACGCCGAACTGGCAGAGCTGGCGCTGCACTGCACCCGCCAGGAAGACGCGGCCCAAAAGGTCGAACGGCGGATGCGCAAGTCCGAGGCGGCGCTGGTGCTGGAGTCGCGCATCGGCCAGCTCTTTGAAGGCCTGGTGACCGGCAGTTCGCCAGAGGGCGTCTGGGTCCGCATCTTCTCGCCGCCTGCCGAAGGCAAGCTGGTGGCGGGCGCGGCGGGTCTGCAGGTCGGTGAAAAAGTCCATGTCAAGCTGCAGGCGACGAACGTCGAGCGGGGATTTATCGACTTCGTTCGGGTGGAATAAACCCGGTCCGACCCGTGACGCGCCATGCTCCTTGACTTCCTGAGCAGCCGCGGGCTCACGTTGCATGGCCTGGTGACGATGGCAGGCCTGGTAATTTATGTCGTTGCCTCCCGAGCCCGGCGCCAGCGCCGCCATCCTTCAGCAGCCATTGCCTGGGTGGTGTCGCTGGCACTGATGCCCTACCTGGCCCTGCCGCTTTACCTGCTGTTTGGCAGCCGTAAAGTGCCTCGCGATCCGCTGGCGCGCGCCACGCCCCGATTGCCACTCGACGCGCACCCGTCCAACGCGCCGGCGCCCCGGTTCCAGCATCTTGCCAATGCCATGGGCCTGCCGCGCGCAGCGTCATATCAGCACCTTGCGATTCATCAGAATGGGCACGAAGCTCTTGAGGCGCTGCGCTCGATGATAGGGAGCGCCAGTTCCACGCTGGATATCTGCACCTTTATTCTGGGGCGGGACCCGCTGGGCAGCGAAGTCATGGAGCTGCTGATGCGGCAAGCCCGCCAGGGCGTGCAGGTGCGCCTGCTGATTGACGGCATTGGCGTGTACCTGGGCGGGCGTCCCGACCTGAAGCCGCTGTCGGCTGCAGGGGTGCAGGTAGCGCTGTTCGTTTCGCCCTTTCGCTCGCCTCTGCCCGGCCGCACCAACCTGCGCAATCACCGCAAAATGGTGATTGCCGATGGCCAGCGCATGTGGACAGGAGGACGCAATCTGGCGGCCGAGTATTTCGTGGGTGACGCAGCTTGCCAGCCGCAAAAAACGCCGTGGATTGATTTAAGTTTTGACTTTTGCGGCGACCTGGCCCGGCAAGCCCTGCAGCGCTTCGACCAGGATTGGGCTTTCGCAACGCAAGCCGCCCGACCCGCAGTACCGCTGCCCGCATTTCCTGCTCCTGTTTCTGACGTGACAGGAGCGCAACTGATCGCCAGCGGTCCGGATCAGGCTGAGGACACGCTGTATTCACTGCTGATCGCCAGCTGCTTCACTGCGCGGACGCGCATCCTGATCGTCACGCCTTATTTTGTTCCCGACGCAACGCTGCTGATGGCGCTGACGCTGGCCGCACGGCGCGGTATTGCCGTCGATCTGGTGCTGCCGCGCCGGTCCAATCACAGGCTGGCCGATATGGCGCGCCCTGCAGCCTTGCGCGACATGTCGGCGGCCGGCGCCAGTGTCTGGCTGGCCGATGGAATGATTCATGCCAAGGCCGTCGTCATTGACAACGAGCTGGCGCTGGCCGGGTCAGCCAACCTGGATGAGCGCAGCCTGTTCCTGAATTACGAGCTGATGATCGCCTTTTTCGAGCCGGCTGACGTGCATCGATTTGCGCACTGGATTGAGCAGCAGCGTGCCGCTGCGGCGTTTTACCGTGCGCGACCTCCCGGCGTGGTGCGTGAATTTTCCGAGGGCTTGATACGCTGGCTGGCTTTTCAGCTTTGAGTTTGCGGTGTCCATCAGCGATTGAAAGCGCAATTTCGATTT
>JAYWDL010000473.1:0-3209 GCA_043779865.1 Polaromonas sp. | reverse complement strand
GCTTTTGTGGCGGCAGCTTTTTGAGCAGGTGCCTTTGTGGCGGTTAGCTGTTTTGCAACGGGCTTTTTAGCCGCTGCTTTTTCAGCAGGCGCTTTTGTAGCCGTTGCCTTGTTCGCCGGTGTTTTTGTTGCCGGTGTTTTTGCGGGAGCGGCTTTTTTAGCCGCCGGTTTTTTCGCAGTTGCCATGGTGTTCTCCTCGATCAGGTTGCAAAAAGCACTTCGCTTTTGAGTGAGCGAAGCGATTCGCAGCGTTGGGCCTTCGGATCATCGGGTCCAGCGCCGCGAATGCAGGAGCAATGCCCCATGCGCACTCTTCGGTGCTGGCACGGGATATTGCAAATCTAAAAATCATTGTTGTGATGGCCTTGTGCTTTTTGTCAATCTTGCGTTGTCAATCCCATGAGAGGGCGCCGCCAGACTGGTACTCAATCACACGGGTTTCAAAGAAGTTGCGTTCTTTTTTCAGGTCGATCATCTCGCTCATCCACGGAAACGGGTTTTCCTCATTGGGGAAAAGTGTTTCAAGCCCGATCTGCGTGGCGCGGCGATTGGCAATGTAGCGAAGGTAGCCTTTGAACATGGAGGCGTTCAGGCCCAGTACGCCGCGCGGCATGGTGTCCTCGGCATAGCGGTATTCGAGTTCAACGGCCTTCATGAACAGGGCGTTGATCTCGGCCTTGAACTCTGCCGTCCAGAGGTGCGGATTTTCCAGCTTGAGCTGGTTGATCAGGTCAATGCCGAAGTTGCAGTGCATCGACTCGTCGCGCAGGATGTACTGGTACTGCTCGGCTGCGCCAGTCATCTTGTTTTGCCGGCCCAGGGCCAGAATCTGCGTGAAGCCGACATAGAAAAACAGGCCTTCCATCAGGCAGGCAAACACGATCAACGACTTGAGCAGCGTCTGGTCCGCCTCCGTGGTGCCGGTCTTGAAGCTGGGGTCGGAAATTGCTTCAATAAACGGAATCAGGAACTGGTCCTTGTCGCGGATGGACTGCACTTCGTTGTAGGCATTGAAAATTTCGCCTTCATCCAGGCCCAGCGACTCGGTGATGTACTGGTAGGCATGGGTGTGGATGGCTTCCTCGAAAGCCTGGCGCAGCAAAAACTGGCGGCATTCGGGCGCGGTGATGTGGCGGTAGGTGCCCAGCACGATGTTGTTGGCGGCAAGCGAGTCGGCCGTCACGAAAAATCCCAGGTTGCGCATGACCAGGCGACGTTCGTCGTCCGTCAGGCCGTTCGGGTCTTTCCACAGCGCAATGTCGCGCGTCATGTTGACTTCCTGCGGCATCCAGTGGTTGGCGCAGGAAGCCAGATATTTTTCCCAGGCCCATTTGTACTTGAACGGCACCAGCTGGTTGACGTCGGTCTGGCCGTTGATGATGCGTTTGTCGGAGGCCTTGATGCGCTTTGCCTTGGCGGGCGCTGTGGCAGGCGATGCAACGTCAGCCAGCGGCTGAGCCGAGGTCATAAAAGATGGAGGCGGAAGGCCCGCTGAGCGGCTGGCTGGCAGGTCGCTAGGGAGGGGTGTCTGCAACGATGGTGTGACTTCTTCGTCCCAGGTCAACATAGAAAATTCCAATTCTTAGGGATTATGAAAGCAGCGATGGAAAATGAAAAGTGTTCATTCGCACCGCTGCAAATTTGTTGCTCAATTACATCGCGTTTTGCATTGAGTTTGCAGTGAAGCATGCGAGGAATTTCCCTTGCATGCTTCACTATTTTTTTTATTGGCAGGCCTCGCAACCGGGGTCGTCAATCGCGCAGAACTTGATGTCGGTCGCGGGCGATGCACTCATCTGGGCCTGCGCTGCGGCGGCGGCCTTTTCCAGCGCGCTCATGCCAATAATCGCGGCTTCAGGGCCTGACGACACGGCGTTCATCTTGCCCGCCTTCACGGTCGATTTCTCGGCATGCGTGGCGCTCATGGTGCGCAGGTAGTAAGTGGTTTTAAGGCCGCGTATCCAGGCCAGCTTGTAGGTCTCGTCAAGCTTCTTGCCCGAGGCGCCGGCCATGTAAATGTTGAGTGACTGCGCCTGGTCAATCCATTTCTGGCGACGCGATCCGGCTTCAACAATCCACGACGTTTCCACTTCAAAAGCGGTTGCGTACAGCGCCTTGATGTCATTGGGCACCCGGTCGATGGGGCGCAGCGAGCCGTCAAAGTGTTTGAGATCGACCACCATCACATCGTCCCACAGGCCGAGGCGTTTCAGGTCGCGGACCAGGTAGTGGTTGATGACGGTGAATTCGCCCGACAGGTTGGATTTCACCGAGAGATTGCCGAAGCACGGCTCGATGCAGGCATCGACACCGATGATGTTGGAAATGGTCGCGGTCGGCGCAATGGCGACGCAGTTGGAGTTGCGCATGCCATCCCGGGCAATCTTCTGGCGCAGCGCGTCCCAGTCGAGCGTGGCAGAACGGTCAACTTCCACATAGCCGCCGCGCTCTTGGGCCAGCATATCCAGCGTGTCGAGCGGCAAAATGCCCTGGTCCCAGAGCGAGCCTTTGTAGCTGGCGTACTGGCCTCGTTCCCTGGCCAGCTCGGTGGATGCCCAGTAGGCGTGGTAGCAGATCGCTTCCATGGAGGTGTCGGCAAATTCGACCGCCGCCTGCGAAGCGTAAGGCACGCGCAGTTCGTACAAGCAGTCCTGAAAGCCCATCAGGCCCAGGCCGACCGGGCGATGGCGCAGGTTGGAGTCGCGCGCCTTTTGCACGGCGTAGTAATTGATGTCGATCACGTTGTCCAGCATGCGCATGGCCGTGGTGATGGTCTTTTTGAGCTTGTCGTGATCCAGCGCGCCGTCCTTCAAATGCTGGACCAGGTTGATCGAGCCCAAGTTGCAGACAGCGGTTTCGGTCGCGCTGGTGTTAAGTGTGATTTCGGTACACAGGTTGGACGAATGCACAACGCCGGCATGCTGCTGCGGCGAGCGGATGTTGCAGGCGTCCTTGAAGGTGATCCATGGATGGCCGGTTTCAAACAGCATCGACAGCATCTTGCGCCACATGTCGGTGGCTTGCAGGGTGCGCGATGGCTTGAGTTCGCCGCGCGCGGCCTGGGCTTCATAGGCGGTGTAAGCCTTTTCGAAGTCCTTGCCGAACTTGTCGTGCAGGTCGGGCGTGTCGGAAGGCGAGAACAGCGTCCAGCTGCCTTTTTCCATCACGCGGCGCATGAACAGGTCGGGAATCCAGTTCGATGTGTTCATG
>JAYWDL010000472.1:0-3225 GCA_043779865.1 Polaromonas sp. | reverse complement strand
TCGCTGCGCCAGTACCTGAAGGAAGGCAGAGTCTTCGACGCCATCGTGCTCGACCCGCCCAAGTTTGCGCCAACCGTCGCGCATGCCGAGCGGGCAGCCCGCGCTTATAAAGACATCAACCGGCTGGCGCTGTCCATCCTGGCGCCCGGTGGCGTGCTCTTCACTTACTCGTGCTCGGGCGGCATCAGCGCCGACCTGTTCCACAAAATCGTTGCGTCAGCGGGCACCGATGCCGGTGTAGATGCGTTTATTTCCGAACGCATGGGCGGCGCGCCCGATCACCCGATGACGGTGGCTTTCCCGGAAGGCGAGTACCTCAAGGGGCTGGTGCTGGTCAAAAGGCCTGCCGGCTGAATTTAGTAGACGAAATCGGCCTTTTGCGCAAGTGTTACGGGCGGAGTAAGCTATAAAAATCATAGTATGAATAATCCCCTACCCGTACAGTCGCTGCAGCTGGCTCACCCGGGGCTGAACGGGCGTGTGACGTCTGAAGTTACGCCCGGAAGGCCTGCTGTGCGAAGCGGTATTGGCCAACAGTCCTCAGGGGCTTGAACGGGTCGCTAAACTCGACAGCTTGATCTTTGGCCCGTTTGGCGTAAAGCGTGTGTGTATTTTTGACATTTCATCCGTTTTTTAGGTAGACACCATGAGTCTGATTCCCGTTACCATCCTCACCGGCTTTTTGGGCTCGGGCAAAACCACGCTGTTGAAGCGTATCCTCACCGAGGCCCATGGCCAGAAGATTGCCGTTATCGAGAACGAGTTCGGCGAGGAAAACATCAACAACGAAATTCTCGTCAATGACACCCAGGAAAACATCATCCAGATGAACAATGGCTGCATTTGCTGCTCGATCCGCGAGGATCTGCGGGAAACGCTGCAGTTGCTGGCCGCCAAGAAGCGCAAGGGGCTGCTCGACTTTGACCGGGTGGTGATCGAAACCACCGGCCTGGCCGACCCCGGCCCGGTAGCGCAGACATTCTTCATGGACGAAGAGATTGCCGAGCAGTATCTGCTTGACTCGATCCTGACGCTGGTCGATGCCAAACATGCACAAACCCAGCTCAACGACCGCCAGGAAGCGCGCCGTCAGATCGGGTTTGCCGACCAGATTTTCATCAGCAAGACCGACCTGGTGGCGCAGGACGAAGTGCAGGCGCTGATGCACCGCCTGACGCACATGAACCCGCGCGCACCGCAAAAAGCCGTGCATTTCGGCGAAGTCGCGATCGCTGACGTGTTTGACCTGCGCGGCTTTAACCTGAACGCCAAACTCGACATCGACCCTGATTTCCTGAAAGCTGACGAGGATGAAGCGCATGATCACGACCATGTACATGGCGAGCATTGCGACCATCCGTCCCACGCGCACGACTCTGAACGCGGAAGCCATCACCGTCATGATGACGACGTGAAAAGCTTTGTGTTTCGTTCCGACAAACCCTTCAGCCCGGCCAAGCTTGAAGATTTTCTGGGCGCGGTGGTCAATATTTACGGCCCTCGAATGCTTCGCTACAAAGGCGTGCTGAATATGCAGGGAACCGAGCGCAAGGTGATTTTTCAGGGCGTGCATCAGCTCATGGGCAGCGACCTGGGACCTGCCTGGGCCGAAGGCGAGACGAAAACCAGCAAGATGGTATTCATCGGTATCGACTTGCCAAAGGACATTTTTGTCCAGGGTCTGGAGCAGTGCCTGGTTTGAAGCAGGCCAGGGTTGAAGAAGAACGACAAGAGCGCAGCGCTGTGTCAAGTTCCAACGATTTTTGCCCGGAACTGCTGTGTCCGCCAGTCAGCCGTTACAATCGCGCGCCGACCCAAATACCCGGAAATCCGAATCGGGAAGCCAGCCAGAAAGAAAGCAGTTCAGGAAACGCGATGAAAGCCGCGTTAACGTGGCTTTCCTGGCTGGACCGGGAGCAAACCACACCAGAAAATCTGGCATCAGGTAGGGCCAACTGCCAGAAGCAGTTTGGCAAAGAACCGGTTTGAGGATTATTCCGAAGCCGGTTCCCAGAGGAGAGACATCGTGAACGCCCCAGAGAAAAAGATACCTGCCCAAGCCGCGGCTAAAACACTGCCTGCGGCTGCAGCCAAAATTGCAGCCGATCCGGTCAAAAAGGCAGTCAGTCCTATCGCCGGGAAATCCGTCGAAGCGCTTGCCAAACCGGCAGGCAAGGTTGCGGCGGTAAAGGCTGCAGCCCAGCCGGCTGCCAAAACCATCAAGGCGGCTGGCAGCGGAACAGCGACATTGCCCGCTGCCGCCCCGGCCCTGGCTCCGGTGCGTATGGCCTCGGCACCCTTGAAACCCGGACGAAGAAGCTCGGCCCGCACTGCCGTTCAGACACCCCCACCCGCACCGATGGTGCCAACTCATGCGCCTGACGCAGCCAAAGCCAGTTACTCCACCATGACCGAACGCGTGATCGCACCGCCCATCCAGGCGGCTGCCCCCAAAGACCCGAAGCTCGCCAACAATTGGAAGACCAAATCCGCCGAGCAGTTGACTGACGAGGAAGTCAAGGCCATGCCCGATGCCGAGTACATGAACGAGGCCCAGCTCTCTTTCTTTCGTCACAAGCTGTCAATGCTCAAGCAGGATATCCACAAAAGTGCGGGTGAAACCACTGAACACCTGCGTGAAGATGCTGCCGTGGTGCCTGATCCGGCTGACCGCGCCACCATTGAAGAAGAGCATGCACTTGAACTGCGGACTCGCGACCGGGAACGCAAGCTGCTCAAGAAAATCGAGCAGTCAATTGCCCGCATTGATTCGGGTGACTATGGCTATTGCGACGAAACCGGTGAAGCCATCGGCGTGGGCCGCCTGATCGCTCGACCCACCGCCAATTTGTCGCTGGAAGCACAACAGCGCCGGGAACTCAAACAGAAAATGTTTGGCGATTGACCCTCGCGTTGGAGTACAACGATTTTTTGATCGCCCTGCATGTCCAAAGACGATACCGCATCAGGCTTGTTGTCCAAGCTGGTCAAGTTTGTCCGAAATCCGGCTACCAGCTGGACTGAACTGGATTCTGTCCAGACCGACAAGGACGACCTGGTAAGCAAGCATTTGCTCAAGGAAATGATTGAGCGCAAAAGGCGTAACGATTTTGTGCGCAGGCGAGAGTTTGACATGCTGCGCAAGTTGCGCAAACTCGAAGCCCTGGCAGAGGTGGCGCAGCATAAGGGCGGAAAGCCTTCTTTCTTTCAAAGCAGCATCCCTTC
>JAYWDL010000471.1:0-3228 GCA_043779865.1 Polaromonas sp. | reverse complement strand
TGGATCTCTTTCTTCCACTGGCTCACCTGCACCGGATGAACGCCGTACTCTTGACCAATTTCATTGATCGTCTTGACTCCCCGCAAGGCCTCCAGTCCGACCTTCGCCTTGAACGAATAGCGTTTAACGAATAGCGTTTATCGGACGCCACGACGATGCTATCTGGGGTACCGGTGCTGATTAGCGTCAGATAAACCACGTTGGACTGAACCGCCTGCAGAGGCGTTCGCCAGAGGGGATTGAAAGGTTCACCCCCGCCCGTTCGATCAGTTTATGACACGCATTCAGGTGAAATCACCCTGAAACAAATAGGACGGACGACGAAAGGGACGTTGAGCATGAGGTGGGGTAATCGTGTCTTGTGACTCGCGCAGGTGCTGCCCAGCGCAGCGCGCAGCAGTACCCAGGACACCTGGCAATGCCATGCAAACCTGTGCCAATGGAGAAGTCGGTGCGTCACGGTGGCCCCCGGCTTTGTGCCAGCACCGTGTTGCCGGGCGCAGGCAACTGCGTCGCCCCCGGCAAGTCCGCAATGACATGCAGTGTTCCCACCTTGCAGCACGGGCACAGCAGCACATCGATATGGGCTATGCGCGCCATGAAAGCCCGAGCCGACTCCATTGCCTGGGGGGTTATGGCTGGCATCTGCAAGGCCAGACGCGCAGCATCCAGCTTGACGCCTTTGCAGGCCGAGGCCAACACCCCGTAGTGGCGGATGCGCTTGATGCCGGTGGGCAGGACGTGCAACATGAAACGGCGCACAAATTCCTCGCCATGCAGTCGGATGAGTCGCTTGCCACCCTGGTCATCACTACGCACCTTGAACACCACCTCGTGTTGGCTGACAGCGCGAATGCGCTCATTGCTGATGGCTGTGCGGTGCGTGTAGCGACTCAGGTACTCCAGCATCTGGGCCGGGCCTCCCAGCGGCGTCTTGGCATACACCACCCAATCATGTTGGTAGAGTTGCCTTTGCCGCTCGCGCCAGGCGGCGTCCTGCCCTTGCGGGTCGCGCTCAATGGTGCCGCTTTGGTGCGCGAGCGCCAGCGCCGCCATGAACTTTCCTCGAAACACCCTGGACAGCGCATGCACCGGGAACAGGAAGTCGGGTTTGCGCGTGGGCGCTGACCAATGGCCTGCCTTGTCCAGAACCCCGCAGGCCATGACCGCATGCAGGTGAATGTGACGGTGCAAGTCCTGCGTCCAGGTGTGCAACACCAGACTGAAAGCCGGCGTGCCGCCGGTCACACCCATCCACTTCGGATTGGCAGCAAACTCCGAGAGCGTTTGCGCCGTGCAGGCAAACAAAGTGTCAATCACCCAACGGGGGTGCATGCCGTACAAACCATTGAGGCTGTGCGGCAAGGTAAACACCAAATGTGCGTAAGGCACGGGCAACACTTCGCCCAGTCGCCCCTGCAGCCAGGCGTCTTTGGCCCGTGTGCCGCACTGCGGGCAACATCGATTCCGACACGAGTGGTATTGCCAGTGACTGTGCCCACAGGCATCACAGGCGAGCGACTGGCCACAATCAGCTACCGTGCGAGAGCTTTACAGCTTGGGCAGGCCAGCGAGCAAGTCCAGCGGGTCGATGCCCTTGGACGGGCGAAACTGCGGGCTGATGAGATGCATGTAGCGTGAGGTGGTGCTGATGTCGCCGTGGCCCATCAGTCTTTGGATCGTGACCAGATCGACGCCGCCTTGCGAAGCAAGTGGGTGGCAAAGGCGTGGCGCAGCGTGTGAACACCGCCACGCTTGGGTGATGCCCGAGCGATCACGGGCACCCCAATAAGCGCGTTGGGCGGACTTGACACTCAAAGGCCGTACACCGCCACGCGCGCAAAAGAGCCAGTCACGAGACTTGGGGCCGCGTACGTAGGCTCGCAGAAGTTCCAGCAGGGTGGGCGACAGCAAGGTGTAGCGGGTCTTTGATCCCTTGCCATTCTCGACCCGAATACACATGCGGTCAGCCGCGCTGTCAATGTCCCGCACCCGCAGCGCGCAGGCCTCAAACGCGCGCAACCCTGTTGCGTAGATGGTCTGCAGGATCATTCGGTACACGGGGTTGGAGCAAGCTGCAAACAGGCGCGCAATCTCTTCGCGCGAGAGCAGCTCGGGTTGTGTCGCGGGAACCTTGGCCATCGGAATGTGAAACTGTTCGCGATCGTGACCCAGCACAGTCTCATACAGAAAGCGCGCCGCGCACGCCGTCTGGTTCATGCTGCTGAAGCTGACATGTCGGTCCTTGACCATGTGCAGCAAATAAGCCTGCACCTCATTGGCGCTGTATCCGGCAGGGTCACGCCGGTAGTATTTGGCCATGCCGTAAATGGCTTTGACGTAGTTTGCTCGGGTGCTGGCCGCGAAACCACGTTGCAGCATGGCATCCGCCATGCGTTGGCGTAAGGGTGTCATGGCAATTCTCCTTGGTAGCGGGGGAAATTCCCCACCCCAAGGTTTCACCTCAATGCTGTTCAAGGCAAGCACCATGCCAAACAAAACAGCGGTGGCGGACTGTGCGCACCAACCACCGCGTAGCGGTTTAGTTCAACTCCGGCAGGTGGACTTTGCGCTTCTTCGTTTCACTCATGATTTCCCCATTTCTTGCGACAGTGTCCTGCTTAAACTACTGTCTCAAATCTGGGGTCCACTTTAGGGCGAGGCGTCGCTTAATCGCTGCAGCTGCGCGGCAAATGATCGGCCAGTGGCTTGCGGACCCAGAAAAAGCTGATTCCCAGCCAAAAATGTGGTTTGTGGTGCCCATCGCTGACGAGCGACAAGAGCTGATTGCTTATCTGAAATCGCTGGGAAAAAATAAAAAATCGGATTGGGGAATTTTCTCTGATCAGCCTCGGTATTAGCTTATGTGGCTCCTTGTTGTCTGGCGCCGCATTGTCTGCTTAATCCAACCGGAGATTTCCCATGTCAATTGCTGCAGCGGCGCTGCCGCTATGCCAATCGACTGCGCACCGACGAACTAACCAGGTAAAAACCAATGAATCACGATCAATTTGACAGTCTTTCACGACGCAATGCCCTGCAACGGGGGCTGGGTGCCATCACGGGCGTAGCACTCGTCAGCGTCGCGGCAACCGGGGCTTGGGCCGCCGACAACAAGCTCGCCAAATCGGCGGTGCAATATGTTGATGCTGGCAAAGACGAAGGCAAGGATTGTGATGATTGCAGCCAGTTCATAGCGGGCAAGACCGCCAAAGACCTGGGCACTTG
>JAYWDL010000470.1:0-9275 GCA_043779865.1 Polaromonas sp. | reverse complement strand
GCAGCGCTTGTCAATCCCAACGCGCCATCCACGAACACGATGGGCCGTCGCCATCCCAGCCACCGCGTCAGCGGTTTAGTTCAACTGCCGTTTTTAGGGTAATTCCAGTTAGACACGGAATATCAAACCTCAGGGCGCGATGTAGTCAGGCTGGCGTTGCGGCTCGGCCTGTGCAAAAGCAGGATGCTGGCGGGCAAAAGCGGAGATGCGGCGAATGCGCGGCCAGGCGGACAGATCGATTTTCATGCGCTCGGCATTCGCGACTTGCGGCACCAGGCAGCAGTCGGCCAGGGTCGGCGCGTCGCCCACGCACCAGCCGTCACGGTCGGGCAGCAGAACTTCAAGCGCATCGAAACCTGCGGCAATCCAGTGCGCATACCAGGCGTTCTTTTGGGCGTCGCTCAGGCCCATCTCAGCCGTCAAATATTTCAGCACTTTGAGATTGTTGAGCGGATGGATGTCGCAGGCAATCAGCTGCGCGATTTCCAGCACCTGGCCGCGCGCCTGACCGCCGGCCGGCACCAAGAGCGGCTCGGGATGCAAGCGGTCGAGGTGGTCGATGATCGCCAGCGACTGCGACAGCCGCGTCGTACCATCGACCAGCGTAGGCACCTGACCCGACGGGTTCAGCGCCAGAAAGTCCTCGCCGCGCTGCGTGCCGCTGCGGAGGTTGATGCCGATTTGTTCGGCCGCCAGCCCCTTGAGCGCCAGCGCGATGCGGACCCGGTACGAGGCCGAGCTGTTGAAAAAGGTGTAAAGCTGCATGGTCACTCCGTCCTATTCAGCGGCGCCGATGTTCAGCACGATCTCGCCAACGCCTTCCACGCGGCCGTCGATGCGGTCGCCGGCCACCACCGGGCCGACGCCTTCGGGCGTGCCGGTATAAATCAGGTCGCCCGGCTGCAGGTGGTAGAAAAGTGACAGGTCGGCAATGATTTCGCGGATATTCCAGATCAGCTTGTCTACGTTGGAATGCTGTTTGGTCTGCCCATTGACGCTCAGGGCGATTTCGCCTTTTTCGATCACCACGCCGGGCATGGGAACGATGTCACCGCACACCGATGACTGCTCGACGTCCTTGCCAAGATCCCAGGGGCGGCCTTTGTCGCGCGCCAGCAGCTGCAGGTCGCGGCGGGTCACGTCCAAGCCGCAGCCGTAGCCGTAAATCACGGTGTGGGCATCTTCTTTCGACACGCGAAAGCCGGGCGCGCCAATCGCGAGCACAAGCTCCACTTCATAGTGAAAATTCGCCGTCTCGGGCGGGTAGGCCACGGTCGAACCACTGTCCACCAAGGTTTGCGGCGCCTTGGTGAAGTAGAACGGGCGCTCGACGGACTTGTCCACCGGCTTGCCCATTTCGACGGCATGGGCGTGGTAATTGCGGCCGACGAAGAAGATGCGGTTGATTGGCAAACGCTCGGTTTTGCCGCGCACCGGCAGCGATTGAACGGCGGGCGGGTTCCAGAGATAGGTAGCCTGGGACATAGTTGTTTCCTAGAAATGGGGCGGGTTCAGCCGCGATTTTCAAATACGCCGAGCTTGCGGTGCAGCGGCGACTCGTCGGCGATGAAGATAAAAGCTGGTTGGTCGCTTGCGCGGTTATGCAGCGTGACTGCGCTATAGCCCGGGGCACAGCACGTGTCGGCTTCGGCCAGCGTGAAGGCCTGGTCCTCAACCGTTACCTCGACGCCGCCTTCGATCACATGGAACACCATCGCTGGCGAGCGCACCGGCAGCTTCAAGGTCTGGCCGGGGCGCAGCATCAGTGCGTAATACCCGAGGATGTTTTCTGCATCGCCGCCTGTCTCCGGGTTGACGTAGGTGAGCTGAACCGCTGCCAGCGCGGGTTGGTCGTCGGCCAGGGTTTGGAGCGCGGCGCGGGCTTCGACCCATGGGTAGCGCAGCATGGGATACGCCTTGTTCGAACGCTCGAACATCTGTGTCGGCACCATGCCACCACGCGCATAGACCCGGTCGCCGCGACCGGCTTTGATGGACTGACGCTCGCCATCGACATGGTAGGAGGCTTCCATGTAGTAAACCAGCGGCAGATCCAGCACATCAAGCCAGATCACCGGCTTGTCGCCGTCGTGGCCATGCTCATGCCACAGACCGGTCGGCGTCAGGATCAGGTCGCCGCGGCTCATCGGGCACTTTTCGCCGTTCACCGTGGTGTAGGCGCCTTCGCCTTCCACAATCATGCGAACCGCATTGGGCGTGTGGCGGTGCGACGGCGCCCACTCGCCCGGCAGCAGCAGCTGCATTCCGAGGTAGATCGCGGCGCTGGCCTGCATTTTTTCCAGGCCATGGCCCGGGTTGGCCAGCACCAGCACGCGGCGCTCGGCCTTTTCAATCGGCGTCAGTTCGCCGGCCTGGAGCAGTAGCGGCTTGAGCGCCTGGTAGTACCAGGCAGTGGCGCGGGTTCTGGGCTGCGGCTTGCCCGGCGGCAGCACGGCGCGCAGGCTGGGCCAGAGCGGCACCAGGTTTTGTTGTGTCAGGGCCTCGCGGTAGTCTGCGGGCAAATCTTCAAGGCGACCGAGTTCTTGCATGAGGTGTTCTCCTGAAAGGCAAAAAATAAGGGTGAAACGTGGGTCAGGCGGCCAGGCAGTTGTCGATCTTCCAGCCATACAGCCATTCCATCGCGTCGTAGAAACGCTCGGGGGTGCGGCCTTTCCACAAGTCGTTTCGCACCAGGCGCTCGACGCCCTGGGCATGGAAAATCCGGCCCATCTCGCGCGCCGACAGCACGATGCGCGCAGTGCGGGCAACCCGCGAACGCTGGTATAGCTCAAAAGCCTTGATGAAGTCGTTGTCATTGACACGCAGCGCTTCGCCCAGCGTAACCGCGTCTTCCAGCGCCATGCAGGCGCCCTGCGCCAGGTACTGCAGCGTCGGGTGCGCGGCATCGCCGAGCAGCGTGGCGCGGCCGAAGGTCCATTGACCGATGGGCTCGCGGTCAGCCGTGGCCCAGCGTTTCCAGCTTTTGGGCAACTCGATGAGCTGGCGCGCGCGCGGGCAAATGCCTTCGAAATAGGACTGGACCTCTTCGCGGCTGCCTTCAGTCACGCTCCACTCTTCCTTGTTGCGGCTGTGAAAGGTGACGACCACGTTGTACTGCTCGCCGCCGCGCAGCGGATAGTGGACCAGGTGGCAGTTGGGGCCGACCCAGATGCTGGCGGCGTTCCATTGCAGATCGACCGGAAAGTCCTTTTTATCGACCACAGCGCGGTACACCACATGGCCGGACACACGAGCTGGATCGCCGACATACTGCTGGCGAACCGCGGACTTCACGCCGTCGGCACCGATTAAGGCAATGCCGCGATGGGCGACACCGTTCTGGTCAAACACGGTGACGCTGCCGGCGTCCTGCTCCACACGGCTGACGCGGGTGGAAGTCAGCACTTCGATACGGCCGCTTTCCTGCGCGCCTTCGAGCAGCGATCCATGAACGTCGGCCCGGTGAATCACCGCATACGGATTGCCAAAGCGCTGGCGAAAAGCTTCGCCGGTGGGGATTCGGCCGACCAGGGTTTCGTCGAGCGCGTCATGCATCACCATCTCGTCGGTATAAACCGCCCGGCTGCGGGCTTTCTCGCCAATGCCCAGCGCATCGAAGGCGGCAAACGCATTGGGGCCAAGCTGGATGCCGGCGCCAATTTCACCAAGCTGCGGCGCCTGCTCTATCACCTTGACCGCGAATCCCTGCCGTACCAGCGCCAGTGCGGCTGCCAGACCGCCTATGCCGCCACCGGCCACCAGAACGGGAAGTTCCGAACGCTTGTCATTCATGGGGTTTCCTGGAATTATCCTGCAAACAATCAGTATGCTAACTATTAGTATAGTGATAAGTAAAAATGACTAAATCAGGGATAACCCTGAACTTCAATGCCATGTTCCAAGACTCGATGTGTGGCAGCCGGTTCAATGCAGAACGAAGAAAAATATTAATGAAATAATGCTCTAGCGCAATATCTACCTGCGCAAGAAGCTATTAAATTAATAGCATCTCAGGTTTTTGCTGACGATGCACGGGTTGGTTCCCCGGAAAACTCAATGGGCCGCAACGCCCAGCCAGCGGTCTAGGAGGTCAGGGTTGGCGGCCAGCTCTTCGCTGGCGCCCTGATGCACAATGCGGCCGCGTTCAAGAACGATGGCTTGCCGGGTGATGGGCAAAATCTGGTGGGCATGCTGCTCGACCAGGATCACCCCCATGCTGCCTTCCCGCACCATCCGCGCAATGACGCCCAGCAGTTCCTGCGCGATCAGCGGTGCCAGCCCTTCAAGCGGCTCATCGAGTAACAGCAGGCGCGGGTTGAGCATCAGCGCACGGCCCATGGAAAGCATTTGCTGCTCGCCGCCCGACAGCTGGTTGCCCATGTTGGCGCGCCGCTCCTGAAGGGGGGGAAAGGTCGCGTACACCTTTTTCAGGTCCCAGGCGCCGGGACGCGCCACCACCGTCAGATTTTCCTCAACGCTCAGTGAAGCAAAAATGTCGCGTTCCTGCGGCACCCAGCCCAGGCCGGCATGAGCGCGTCTATGGCTGGGTACGGCAGTCAAATCGCTGCCATCAAAGCGGATGCTGCCCCGCGTCTGCCGGGCCGCGCCCATCAGGGTCGCCAGCAGCGTGCTTTTTCCCATGCCGTTGCGGCCAAGCAGCGCCAGACTGGCACCCGCCTCAAGGCTGAAGGAAATGTCTTCAAGCACTGTCGCATCGCCATAACCGGCCCAAACGCCATCGAGTTCTAGCAGTTTAGCCATGGATGGCTTCTCCCAGATAGACTTCCCTGACGCGCGGATCGACGGCAATCACGGCGGGAATATCCTCGGTCAGCACAGCGCCGCTGACCAGTACCGAGATGCGGTCGGCAAAACGAAAAACCAGGTCCATGTCGTGCTCAATCAGCAAGATGGTCACGTCGCGCGGGAGCTGGGCAATGGTTTCAAACAGCTCGCGGCTTTCGCCGGTGGGAACGCCGGCCGCCGGTTCATCGAGTAGCAGCACGGTAGGGCGCGCCGCCAGCGCCAGGGCAATCTCGATCAGCCGCTGTTTGCCGTAGGCCAGGCTTTTGGTCTGTTGGTGGGCCACGTCGAGCAGCTTGAGCTGGGCGAGCAGGGCCGCTGCCTCCTCAATCGCCTGGCCATGCGCGCCGACCGGCTTCCACCAGCGCGCGCCAATGCCGAGGCGCTCGCAGGTGGCCAGCGTTACCGATTCGAGTACGCTCATGTCGGCAAACAGGCGGTTGATCTGAAAGGTGCGCGCCACGCCGCGCTTGACACGCTGATGCTGGGGCAGGCGCGTGACTTCTTCGTCATTCAGGATCACCGAGCCTGACGTGGGTTCGAGAAATCCGGTCAGCAGGTTGATCAGCGTGGTCTTGCCGGCGCCGTTGGGGCCGATCAATGCATGGCGCGCGCCAGCGGCTACGTTGAGCGTCACGTTGTCGGTCGCCACGAAACCGCCAAACTTCTTGACCAGATTGCGGGTCTGCAGGGCATAACGGATTGTCATGGCCGGCCTCCCTGCAGGCGCCGGGTGATGGCGCGCAAGGCGCCCATGATGCCGTCGCGCGCAAAAAGCACGACAAAGATCAGCAGGATGCCGAGCCAGAACTGCCAGTATTGCGGGTTGATGCCGGACAAAAGGTGGTGCGCCGTCATGAAGACGATGGTGCCGAGCAGGGCGCCATACAGGCTGCCGGTGCCGCCCAGCACCAGGATCAGCAGCAGTTCGGCGGAACGATTGAAACTCAGCACGTCAATCGACACGAACTGCGTGGTCTGGGTCAGCAGTGCGCCGGCAATGCCGGCGTAGGCCGCACCGAGCGTATAGGCGCCCACCAGGCGGGCATTGACAGGCGTGCCCAGCGCCGGCATGCGGAACACGTTCTGGCGAATGCCGCGCAGCGACAGGCCGAAAGGCGAATGCACGATGCGCCGTGCGATCCAGAACATCACAAACAGCACAACAACGCAATAAACGTAGGCCGTCTTGCCATACAGGTCGAAAGCAAACAGGCCAAGCACCGGTTTCATTTCAACGCCCTGCAGGCCATCCATGCCGCCGGTGATGTCGGTGAGTTTGTTGGCAGCCTCAAACAGCATCAGCGACACGCCCAGCGTGACCATGAGGCGTGTCAGGTCAGCGCCGCGCAAAACGAGGAAACTGGAGAGAAAACCGATGAAGGCAGCGGTCAGTCCGGCACTGAGCAGGCCGAGCAGCGGGTCATTCCAGCCGTACTTGGCCAGCAGGCCGGCCGCATAGGCGCCAATGCCGAAAAACGCGGCATGCCCGAGCGACACGATGCCGGCATATCCAAGGATCAGGTCGAGCGACAGGGCAAAGAGCGCGGTGATGACAATTTGCGACAGCAGCGACAAATCTTCCGGAAAGACAAAATAGGCAGCGACCGGCAGCACCCAGAAGGCGTATTCGGCCAGGCGCCAGCGCGACGCGTTGCGTAGCGGACCAGTATCGAAGCCGGCAAGGGGAGAGGTTGAGATGGGAAAACTCATTTTGCGGCGCTTCGTCCGAACAGTCCCTGCGGACGGAAAATCAGCATCGCCACCATCACCGCATAGATGACAAAAGCGCCGACTTGCGGAATGTAATACTTGCCCGCCACATCGCAGATGCCCAGAATCAGGGAGGCGATCAGCGAGCCCTTGATGTTGCCGCTGCCGCCCACGGCGACGACGATCAGAAAATAAACGATGTATTTGAGCGGAAAGCCCGGGTCAAGACCCAGCATTTCAATGCCAAGCGCGCCGCCCAGGCCGGCCAGCGCCGAGCCCAGCGCGAAAGTCAGCACAAACACGCGGTCCACGTCGATACCAACGCCACGGGCGGCACGCGGATTGTCCACCGACGCGCGCAGCTTGGCACCGAACTTGGTGCCGGTAATCATCCACTGCAAGGCAAAGGCCAGGATCAGGCCGATGACGATCAGGAACAGGCGGTACACGCCAACGTCCAGGCCGCCTGGCAGATTGAACTGGCCGGATAGCATTTCCGGCAAGTGCAGAGCTTGCTGCTGCGCGCCAAAGAAATAGTGCGCGGTGGACATCGCGACAAACACCAGGCCGATGGAAAACAGCACCTGGTCCAGATGCGAGGCGCCGTAGAGGCGACGGTAAAGCGTGCGTTCAAGCACCACGCCCACCAGCGCCGAAACAATCGCCACGATGGGCAGCGCGGCCAGGAAGGGAACGCCAAAACGGTCAAGCAGAAAGACGCAGACATAGCCGCCGAGCATGGCGAAGGCTCCATGCGCAAGGTTGACAAAATTCATCAGGCCCAGCGTGACCGACAGGCCGACGCTGATCAGGAACAGCAGCAGGCCAGACGCAATGCCATCAAAAATGACTGTCATGGGTATAAAAGGGTATTCAGCCGCAGCGGAAGCGGGATAGCCTGTTTCCGCTGCCGGGCTGGCTTACTGCTTGCCCGGATCCTTGAAGTCGGCTACATGGTCGAATTCGACGTTTTGCAGCTTGCCATTGACTTTTTCAACCTTGCGGATGTAAATGTTCTGCACGATGTCGCGGGTCGCCGGATCAATGCTGACCGGGCCGCGCGGGCTGACCCATTTCATGCCCTTGGCGGCTTCAATGAACTTGTCGGCATCGGTGTTGCCGTTGGTCTTCTTCAGTACTTCTGCGATCAGGTGCATGCCGTCATAGCCGCCGATCGACATGAAGTTGGGCCGGTCCTTGGGATAGGCTTTGTAATAGGCTTCCGTGTAGGTTTTGTTTTCGGGAGAGTTGTGCGCTTCGGAGTAGTGGAAGGAAGTGATCAGGCCAAGCGCCGAATCACCAATCGCCTCCAGGATGTCCTCGTCCGGCAAGTCTCCGGTAGCAATCAGCTGGATGCCTGCCTGGCTCAAGCCACGTTCCTTGAAGCCTTTCATGAAGGCGATGGTCTCGCCGCCCGGCGGCAGGAACAGGAACACCGCATCGGGCTTGGTGTCCTTGATCTTCTGCAGAAAGGGCGCAAAGTCCGGGTTTTTGACCGGTGCGCGCACTTCGCCAACGATTTCCCCGCCTGCAGCGGTAAAGGTTTTCTTGAACTGGCCTTCGGCGTCATGGCCGGGACCGTAGTCGGCGACCAGCGTGAAGACCTTCTTGATCTTGTTTTTGGCGGCCCAGCTGGCAATAGGGGCTGAATTTTGCGGCAAGGTCATTGACGTGCGAACGATGTAGTTCGACTTGGTCGTGACGGAAGAGGTTGCAGCGTTCATCACCACCATGGGTTTTTTCGCATCAGTGGCGACGGGTGCCACGGCGAAAGCCGAGGGGGTCAGGCCGAAACCGGCCAGGATGTCCACCTTATCCTTGATCACCAGTTCCTGTGCCAGCCGCTTGCTCACGTCGCCGGCAGTGCCCGGGCTGTCGTCCTTGATGATCAGTTCGACCTTGCGTCCGCCGAAAGTGTCGCCCTGGGTGGCAAGGTAGAGCTTCACGCCATGTTCAATCTGTTTGCCATACGAAGCAAAAGGCCCGGACATGGGCAGGACGAGGCCAATCTTGACAGGATCGGCCGCCCAGGCAGTAGCGCTGAGCGTAGCCGTCAGAACAAGGGCAATCAGTGGCTTTTTAAGTTTCATACAGGCACTTTCAATTAGGCAACAAGGAGAGATATGGATAATCAGCATACAAACTATAAGTGTAGTGATACGATAAAAGGCTTCAAATAAGGGCTAACCCCTAGGCATCGAGACAATGAACTACGACGAATCACTGCCGATTGATATCGATAACCAGCCTGGATACTACATAAGACGGCTTCATCAGATCTCCGTGGCCATCTTTTTGCAGGAAACGCAAGCTTTTGGCGTCACGCCGGTCCAGTATGCTGCCCTGCAGACCGTGGGAAATTCTCCCGGCATGGACCAGCGCACCCTTGCGCGGACCGTCGGGCTGGATACCTCGACCATTGCGGGGGTCATTGATCGGCTCGAATCCCGTGGCCTGCTGGTTCGTAGTGCTTCGGCTGAAGACCGGCGTGTGCGGCAGCTCACCCTGACAGATGCGGCCCGTCAACTGCTCACCGAAGTGGCTCCGTCCATGCTCAAGGCACAGCAACTCATTCTTGATCCCTTGTCAAAAGAGGAGCAAGCGGAGTTCACCCGGCTATTGCACCAGCTGGTGACAAAAAACAATGATTTGAGCCGCGCTCCGAGCGATGTGGGGCGGTGAACGATGGGTTTTATCGTAAGTAGAAAAAGAAAAGGGCCATAAAGCCCGTATTTCTTGATTGTCTGGCGGAAGCGGTG
>JAYWDL010000469.1:0-3258 GCA_043779865.1 Polaromonas sp. | reverse complement strand
CGCTTGTTCAGAATGAAACCAATCAAGGAACTGAACCCATGTCGTTGGATAATCTTTCCCACCGATCGGGGCTGTCGTTAGTGCGTCCACTTGGCAATGCTGCCACTTGTGGAGCTAAAGGGATACCCCCGAATTTTTATACAGCTTTAAATAAAATGCAAGTTGTTGCGCTTATGAAACTTCAAAATGTGGTGATTCTTGGTACTGGCGGCACCATTGCGGGCAAGGCAGCCAGTGCCTCCGACAACATTGGTTATGCCGCTGCCCAGGTAGGTATTGATCAGTTGCTTGAGACCATTCCTGCTCTGGTGGGGACCGGGCCGGTGATTACCGAACAGGTCGCGCAAATCGATAGCAAGGACATGAGTTTTGCGGTGTGGGCGCAACTCGCCAATCGCGTGAATCATTTTCTGGCCAGGGCCGATGTGCAGGGCATCGTGATCACGCACGGAACGGATACGCTTGAAGAAACTGCATATTTTTTGCAGGCAGTGTGCCAGCCCGCCAAACCGGTAGTGCTGACCTGTGCCATGCGCCCGGCCACAGCGCTCGCGCCCGATGGTCCGCAAAACGTGCTGGACGCTGTTGCTGTTGCTCGCCATAAGGGCGCAAAGGGCGTCGTGGCTGTCTGTGCAGGCACTATTCATAGTGCGTTTGACGTACAGAAAGTGCATCCCTACAAGCTCGATGCTTTTGGCTCGGGTGATGCCGGACCCATTGGTTATGTAGAGGAAGGCAGACTGAGAGTATTACGAAATTGGCCTGTAGCGCAGGAAGGTCAAGCGCTGTCAGCTATGAAAAACATAGCAGACTGGCCACGCGTTGAAATCGTCATGAGTTATGCAGGCGCCAGTGGCAGCATTGTGGAGGCGCTGGTGGCGCAGGGCGTGCAGGGGCTGGTGGTCGCTGCAACCGGCAACGGCACGCTTCACCATGCACTTCAAACCGCTTTGCTCAAGGCGCAGGCTGCGGGCATCAGGGTGCTGCGTGCGACGCGCTGCGTCAATGGCCGGGTGTTGTCCTTGCCGGGCGACGCCATCCCGGATTCAAAAGGCTTGAGTCCGGCGAAGGCGAGGGTGGCACTCATGCTTGAGCTGATAGGCTGATAAGCGCCTTACAACAAGTTGTTCCATAGTCCATGCATGCCTTTCTCCGAAGGATGGCTCTGAGATCTACGTAAAAACTTACTGTTAAGCGCTTAGCAGGGATTTTGACTTTGCGTGTGGACAGCGCGAACAGGTGTATGGGTAGCGGCGAATACAAAAAAGGCCATCCAAAGAACGGCCTTTTGCATAAACGGGTCACTCGTTTCAGCTCGACAATGCCTTGAAAGCGCGTTCGGTGATTTCATCGACGCCGCCCATACCGCTGATGGCACGGTATTTGGGTGCTTGATCGGGTGCAGCCTTGGCCCAGCGGGAGTAGTAATCCACCAGTGGACGGGTTTGCGCGCTGTAAACCTCCAGGCGTTTGGCGACAGTTTCTTCCTTATCATCCTCACGCTGAATCAGGGGCTCGCCGGTCACATCGTCTTTACCCTCAACCTTGGGCGGGTTGTATTGCGTATGGTAAGTGCGGCCTGAGACACTATGAGACCGGCGTCCGCTCATGCGCTCAATAATGGCATCAAAAGGCACATCGATTTCCAGCACATAGTCGAGCTTTACGCCAGCGGCCTTCATGGCGTCGGCCTGCGGAATGGTGCGAGGAAAACCATCGAACAGAAAGCCCTGGCCGCAGTCAGGCTGGACAATGCGTTCCTTTACCAGATTGATGATCAGGTCGTCACTTACCAGGCCGCCGGAGTCCATGACTTTTTTGGCTTCGATGCCCAGCGGTGTGCCGGCCTTGACGGCCGCCCGGAGCATGTCGCCGGTGGAAATCTGGGGAATGCCGTATTTCTGGCAAATGAAGGTTGCCTGGGTTCCCTTGCCCGCGCCAGGCGCGCCCAACAAAATCAGTCTCATGGATGTCCTCGGATTATTATGAATTCAGGAAGTCAAGCAGTCCGATCGGCGGGCCGGATTGATCCAAAGGCCGCGTTACAGAGGGTGAGGCTTGTCAATACTCGCTGCCGGTCCCACCCCGGCTTTTTTCCGAGGATATCACGCACAGCCCTGACAGCAGCTTACACACGGACGGGACGTATGCAGGTTGCCGGCTACTCAAACAGCCTGCGTGCGCGCTCCAGATCTTCGGCCGTATCTACCCCGGGGCCTGGCACCTGGTCGGTAATGTGAACGGCAATTCGGTGTCCATGCCAGAGAGCCCGCAACTGTTCCAGCGATTCGAGCTGCTCCAGCGGTGCTTGTGAGAGGGTGGGGAACTGCCGCAAAAATCCAACGCGGTAGCCGTAAATGCCTACATGACGCAGAGGTTTTGGCAGCGCGCTGCCAGATTCCCACCAGGCTTTTTGAGCAAAGTCTCTTGCTGCCGGAATAGGCGCGCGGCTGAAATACAGCGCAGTCTGGTGCGCATCAAGTACCACCTTGACGACATTCGGATCGAGAAAATGGGCCAGCTGATCAATTGAATGGGCGGCTGTACTCATGGCGCAGTCGGGGCGCTCAGTAAGCAGGCGTGCCACGGCGTTAATCAATGCAGGGTCGATGAGCGGCTCGTCACCCTGTACATTGACCACGATGTCGTCGTCAGCCAGGCCGAGCAGGTTGCAGGCTTCGGCCAGCCGGTCGCTGCCGCTGGGATGGTCAACGCGGGTCAGCACCGCCTGCACGCCGAAGGCTGAACATTTTTCGATAATTTCTGTGCTGTCAGCGGCAACCACGGTGCGGATCGCGCAGCTTTTCAAGGCACGCTGCGCCACCCGGACCACCATGGGTGCGCCATTGATGTCGGCCAATGGTTTGTTGGGCAGGCGCGTAGAGGCCAGACGCGCCGGTATCAGAACGGTAAAGTTCATGCCCGCAAGATCTCGCCCCACATCACAGTCCAAGCTCTTCGTCGGTCAGGGTTCGCGCTTCGTTTTCCAGCAGCACCGGAATGCCGTCCCGCACCGGATAGGCCAGCCGGGCACTGCGGGAGATGAGTTCCTGTTTTTCGCGGTCGTAGTCAAGATGGCCCTTGGTCACGGGGCAGACCAGCAGTTCAAGCAATTTGGTGTCCATGGTCTGATGGTAATTGAGAAAGCAGCGGCGCCAGCAGCGCGTCCAAGGCTTTGAAGAAGGCAGGTTCTGGCGAAAATTCCAGCGGGACGGCGAGCAGTTTTAGCCTATCCAAGTCTGGCAAAGCAAACAGTTT